>MWYU01000227.1 GCA_002050375.1 Chitinophagales bacterium 62-2 | reverse complement strand
AGTAGAGTTAAGCTTGTACAAGATTGAGTTTAATTTCGGTAATCGTAAACGAGGAATGTTAAAAAAAGGATAAGAGGTTTAAAAGATGGTATGAACGAAAATTAATGACTAAAATATTTTAATATATCCGTCTTGCCTCCTACTAAGATGTTTAATTTAGAAATTTACATAACCTGGCAACGGTTTTATTTTTCATCACTAAAAATTTGAATAAGCGTTTGCTATCTTTAGGCAGAGATGCCTGAGTTTTGAAACACATAAGTACAGTAGGCACAATAGAATAGATAGTAACATCTCTAAAAGCCTCTTCTATGTTCCTATATGCCTATCCGGTAAAGTATGTGGAATTTTTAAACCTTTTAGAATAACGGCGTTTTGAATTTTAAAAAAAGACCATGAAACAAATAACCACGACTTTAAAAAAATATGAAGAACTGCATTTTGTAGATTCTACAAAACCGGTTTGGAACTATTCATTGTTCGGCGAAGAAGACATAAATAATTTTCAGCAGGGAACAAATTACAGGATGTATGAATTACTTGGCAATAAACAATTTGAAGTTCTTGGCACTCCCGGAACTTATTTTGCTGTATGGGCACCCAATGCAACTTTTGTTTCTGTAATAGGATATTTTAATAATTGGGACAAGAGCTCTCACCCGCTTTTTGTACGTTTAGATAGTTCAGGTATTTGGGAAGGATTTATACCAAACGTAAAAAAAGGCGAGGCATATAAATACCATATACATGGTTACCAGGGGGCTGAGGTAGATAAGGGTGATCCCTATGCACATTTCTGGGAAAAAAGACCTTATACTGCAACCATTACATGGAACGTTGAATATGACTGGAAGGATGATAGATGGATGCGAAAAAGGCACAGCCATAATAAACTAAATGCTCCTTTCTCGGTATATGAGGTTCACCTTGCAAGCTGGATGAGGCCTGTAAAAGATGACGAAGAAAGCTACAATTCTTACCAGCAAATAACGGAAAGATTAGTTCCTTATGTAAAAGAAATGGGTTTTACCCATGTGGAGTTTATGCCTGTTATGGAACATCCCTTCGACGGAAGCTGGGGCTACCAGGGCACCGGCTTTTTTGCACCCACCAGCCGCTTTGGTAATCCGCAGGATTTTGCAGCAATGGTTGAGGCATTTCACCATGAAGACATTGGAGTTATTCTCGATTGGGTTCCTTCGCATTTTCCCTATGATGCTCACGGCCTTTACATGTTTGATGGCGCTAACACCTATGAATATGCCGATATGCGCAAAGGATTTCATCCCGACTGGAACTCATATATTTTCAATTACAAAAGGGGAGAAGTAAAATCTTTTTTAATAAGCAGTGCGCGGTTTTGGTTTGAGAAATTTCATATAGATGGTATACGTGTAGATGCCGTTTCGAGCATGTTGCGATTGGATTACAGCAGGAACGAAGGCGAATGGGAGCCTAACGAATTTGGCGGGAACGGAAACCTCGAAGCTATTGAGTTTATAAAACATTTAAATGAAACCATCTATCGCGATTTTCCGGATGTACAAACCATTGCCGAAGAGTCTACTGACTGGCCGGGCATTAGCCACCCTACCTCTGCCGGAGGTTTAGGTTTCGGCATGAAGTGGATGATGGGGTGGATGCATGACACCCTTAATTACTTTAAGATGGATCCTTACTTCAGGCAACACCACCAGGACAAGTTTACTTTTAGCATGGTGTATTATTACGATGAGAATTTCATGCTTCCCCTAAGTCACGATGAAGTGGTGCATGGCAAAAGCCCGATGCTATATAAAATGCCCGGAGACGAATGGCAGAAGTTTGCTAACCTTCGTTTACTGTACACTTATATGTATACACATCCCGGCGCTAAGCTTCTTTTTATGGGTAACGAATTTGGACAAACCAAAGAGTGGGACTATAAAAGCGAATTGCAATGGGAGCTATTACAGTTCGATACTCATAAGATGTTGCAGCAATGCGTTAAGGATTTAAATTTTTTGTACCGCCACGAGGGGGCGTTGCACGAAAAGCAATTTGAAACATCAGGTTTTGAATGGGTTGATCTAAACCATCGTTCAGAAAGCATAATGGTGTACAAACGAATTGGTGACAAAACGAAAGAACAGGTTTTAGTCATTCTAAATATGACTCCGGTGCCCAGGTACAATTTTGAGGTAACAGTAAAAGACAAAAAAGATTGGGAAGAAATATTTAACAGCGATTCAAAAAAATATTGGGGAACCGGCGATGTTTATAACCCTAAAGTTATTACTGAGCTAATTGATAAAGATGAAAAGACTTACCGGTTAAAATTGAATTTGCCGCCGCTGGCGGGGATTGTTTTGAGGTGAGGAAAAAAGTTTCATCTTGCTTGTTTTATTTACTGCAAAGTGATACCTAAAGAGTCTGTTTAATTTATTCATCTTGTACAGATTTCATTTACTGCTGTAATTACAAACCACCGATTGAGGGTAATAATTTAATTCCTGGAAAAAATCGCTTGTCCGCACGACAATTAGCTTTTCAGAATAGAAAAGCATTGATAATCAGCAACGAAAATATTTTTAGGAAAAGAGGAGTTCAGTATATTTAGGTGTTGCTGCAATTTTATTGGATACATC
>MWYU01000138.1 GCA_002050375.1 Chitinophagales bacterium 62-2 | reverse complement strand
CTCTGTTTTTATGACGATATAGAAGCCCGTAGATAATAGCAATTGCAAGAAACCCTGCCAGAAAAAGTTTAGCTTCTGAAATGCTCATCGTGCTTTTGGACATCTTAAATAATAGCAGGTAAACCGGAATATTTCCAAGCAAAACCAGGGCTATAATTCTAAACCACCCAACTGAGGGGATATTCAGTCTTTTATAAAACCACATTAATGGTAAATAGAAAAAAGGTATCAGGACGAGGCAGCCAAAGAACAGTAAACCTCCAAAGCCAAGAAAATCCTGAAGACTCGGCATTTCATAAGCAATGGCGCTATATATCATAATCAGCATTAACCCTCCAAACACTGCAGTAAGAAACCAGTAAATATGTCTTCTCCAATTAATTTTTTTCATATTGGCTCTTTTGAAAAAATGATTTAGAACACAAAAATTTGATGAACCAGACATTTAAAAAAACTTTATCCTTCAAACTGGTATTTAAGTTGACATAAAGTAACTTTTAACGGATCAACAATTTCATCAGTACAACCAGCGATTTCATCAGTTCGTACAGTCGTTTTGAGGATAAGACAGTTTAAGGTTGGAAACTTTAGAAGCCACTTGGTAATTTTGGTATATGCCCATGTTCAACTTAAGCAGGAAAGTAAAAACGATGCTCATACATATAGCCGGGTGGGCAGCTTATCTCTCAACAGTAATACTGGGAGCTACTAAAACTGACAAGCATTTTGGAGAATATCTTTTGTCAGTTAAAATACCGGTGATTTTATTATTCTATGTATGTCTTTATTATATCTATCCTAATTTCTTAAATAAGAAAAAATATATCAGGCTATTGCTTTGCCTGTTCGCATTAATTCTGTTTGCCACCCTGTTAAGATTTTTTATTGCAGCATTAATAACCCGGTTTCATTTTATTGATGAGCTTACTACTACAGAATTAAATAAAGAATTGTGGACGCAGTTAAGACTGAACCTTGCTTTTGCAGGTATTAGTCTGGCACTTTGGTATGCGAGCCGAAATGCTGAAATAGAGAAAGCAAAGAAGGATATGGAAAACCAGGTGTTGAATGCTGAATTAAAAGCTTTGAAATACCAGATCAACCCGCATTTTTTGTATAATACCCTTAGCTTCATGTATGCCAAAGCTTTACCCATATCAGATGAACTTTCAAAGGCTATCGGAAAGCTTTCGGAAATAATGCGCTATTCATTGAATGGTACTACTGTGGATGGATTGGTAAGCCTTCAAAAAGAAGTAGAACATATTTATAATTTTATAGAGTTACAACAACTTAGGTTTAGCAATAATTTATCTGTAGAATTTCATTCCAATATCATTGGCAAAGACAAAAGTATATTACCATTGATTCTGATAACTTTTGTTGAAAACGCGTTTAAACATGGTGTGTTAAACGAAAAGGAGCATCCTTTAAAAATTGATCTAATGGCGAATGATAAAGAGCTCAACTTCCAAATCATTAATAAAATTAATTACGATATAAAAGAGAAATCGAGCGGTATAGGATTAAATAACATAATGAACCGGTTACAACTTGCTTATCCCGGCAAACACAATTTGCTGATAACGGAAGACAACAATTATTACACAGCACAACTGACTATAAAAATGTAAACTATGATAAAGTGCCTGGTAGTAGATGATGAAAAACATGCAATAGAAATTCTGATTCATTATATTGGAAAAATGCCGATGTTGACTTTGGTATATAGTACTACCAGATCTTTGGAAGCATTCCAATACATACAACAAAATCCGGTTGATTTGATTTTTTTGGATATACATATGCCCGAATTGGAAGGTTTACAATTCTTAAAATTATTAGGGGGGAAAAGTAAAATTATTCTTACCACTGCCTATCCTGAATATGCATTGGAAGGATATGAGCATGATATACTCGATTACTTATTAAAGCCCATCTTGTTTGAAAGATTTTTAAAAGCAGTCCAAAAAATGACTAACCAGGTGCAAACAAATCAATCATTAGCGGGTAAGAGTAGTCTGCCTGCCCAATCAGAGGAAGATTACATTTTTGTAAAAACGGAAAGCAGGGGCAAAATAACGAGAATAACGATTAATGACATTCTCTACATAGAAGCCTTTGGTAACTATATCGGTATTCATACTTATAAAGGGAAAACGCTCACCCTTGTTACTATGAAAGATATTGAAACACAAATACCTCCCAACCAGTTTGTTCGAATTCATAAATCTTATCTTGTAAATATTACTAAAATCGAGTCTATAGATAGTAACCAGGTTTTCATCAACAAGTCCCCTCTCCCTATTGGTGATAAACATAAAGAGTATTTGTTGGCATTAATTGGAAATAAGATAGTAAAAGGAAAAAGATAAATTATGCTATTTAGAAATTAGAAACATCTACTATTTCTTGCCATAAGAAATAAGATTAGCCATAATTCTGTAAGCACCTTCAACTGCATAAGGCAGTTGCCGGTGAAACGAATAAGCGCAGTAAGTATAATTCCCTTTTCCATATTTTGCCATCAGCCATCCACCTTTTTGAGGCGCTTGTCCAACATCTTGTGTAGAGATTATTGGCACATAAGCCGTATCCCATTTTGAAAAGAATTTAGAACCCCTTTG
>MWYU01000677.1 GCA_002050375.1 Chitinophagales bacterium 62-2 | reverse complement strand
AAAAACGAATAGCATCTATTGTAATAGTTCTTTCGGCCGTATCGAAAGTAATCATACCAAAACCAGAGGATTTATTTTGTGAGCGTTGGTAGCGGTTCGGGCTTTGATATTTGTCCTGGGGATTGCCAACTGCATAAATGAAATTGGTGTTACCAAAAACATCTTTATAATTTCCTGTATTTGGCAGGTTGTGAGCTGGCCTTTCAGTAAACGGTGCGTTTACAGCATCAGGCTGTCCCCACCTTATATAACCCGTTGAAATAGCAGGAGTACAGAATGTCCAGCCGGCATCTTTGGGTTCATCTAAACTATATTGAACAATAAAGGGCAAATGCTGGTCGCCATTAATATGAAAAGCATTTGCTTTTCTAATTAAGCGAATAACTTCATCACGCTTTTGTTTTGGCCATCCTCCCGAGTCCATATCTCCATGAAGAAACATTTTATCCTCACCATGATGGGTACCAACGTTACAAAACAATGTTTGAGAAAGCAGCACTTTCATGTTTGCCCCTTGCCAGTTATTTACCCAATGATCCAGGAACTCCATTTGAAGTTTACCTAAAAGTTCGAGGTTTGTATCTTCAAGTTGATTTGGTTTCAATGGTTCTTTTATATGATCAATACGACCACTGCCATTTCTTACAATCTCCGGTCCCGATTTAAACATCCTATCGCTAATGATTGCAAAACTTACATTGCCGTAAACAAGTTCGGTATGCCATGTTTTTATACCCGATTTTAGAGCTTGTGAATGAAAGGATTTAGGCAAATGCCCGCAATTAGTTTTAGCAACAACATTCACCATTTTTGGTGTTTGAACATAACCACCATGTGCGTCGCGTACTTGTTCCCATTCTTTAAAAGAAATTCCCTCTCCACCTTCGCCCCATAAATTTCCCTGGAAAACATCATGATCATCCGGGGTACAAATGGTTAAACGATCCCGCATTACATCTCCGAACGCCCAGCCGAACATATACCATTTACCTAAATAGCTAAGAATAGCAGCGTTTTCGGGTTGTCTTTTTATGGGGTAACCTCCGTTGCCCTCATACAATTGATCACCTGAAAAATAAAGTATATCAGGATTGTGTTTCTTTAGGTTTTTAACTAACGGCGTGTAAGGATAACCGCCCCACTCCTGACAAGTAAGCCCACCAAATTTTAAAGGACGGTCATTAGGTTCTTTTCTAATTTGCCCTTCATATTTATACTCTTTGCCGTGATTTTTATACACTATCCGATACGGAATTTCTTTTGTTGAGTCCCAACTATCAATAATGAAATGAACGGTATAAGCAGTATCATCAATTGGTTGTGTAGATACAATTTTCCATGCATTATTCTGTTTTAAAAACAACTGAACGTTCTGGTTATCCTTACTGCTAATTGGCGGCATTTGAGCCATGATACGAAGCGCGTTATTTGAAAGTGTATGCATTGTCCATAATATCGGACCAAAACTGTTGTTTGGTTTTGCTTCTACTTTGGAACCGCTCAAACTAAAGTTTTTGAACCAGAAATGCTCTGAACTTTCCTGCTGAAAATTATTTGTCAGGGCAACAAGGCCTGAAATGTCTTCATTAACTGTATAGCTGATTTCAGTTGTTGAATTTTTACTTTTACAACTTAAAGTGAGTTGAGTAGAATTATTAGAGTATTTACCGGTTACAGTTAAATTGAAATCTGAATAATCAAAATCATTTGGCAAGGGTGTTGCCTTGTTACCAATAAATAAACTTCCGGCAGTTGATACACCTGCTTTCAAACTCTTTCCGTAATAGCATGCTGCTTTTACATCATCATCAAGGTTATCTTTAATGCCTATAGAAAACCCTGCTTCCCCTGTGTTTTGAATGCTTTTAGTTATTAATCCTACATCGGTTGAAGCAGTAAAACTTCCGTTTCCTGCTTTTATAACGGTCGTTAATAAGTTAACCCTTGAGTATCTATGAGTTCCTCTAAATTCTAATCTTCCTGCTTTTACATGCCAGTCTTCCATAGGAATAGCCCAGTATTTTTCACCTATCCAAACCCGATCGTTTAAAGCAGAGAAATCATCATGAAAGCTTACTTCAAAAAACTTTTCTACAAAAGATCTTTTCTTACTTATCGAAAATATGGATGCAATACCTGATAAAGAGAATGATAACGAAGCAAGGCTGAAACTTAACCTTCTAAAAAAGCTTCTTCTTGAATTTTGTATCATTGAATATTATTAATATAACAGTGGTAAAAATATGAGCTTTTCTTCCTTCTTTCCTGATTTTTGATTACGAAGTATAAAAGTCATTAATTGCTACTTTATGTTTTTTCATAACCCTTATAGCCGTTTCATTATACTTTGGTGCGTCTGATTGAAGCCTTACTATTGACCCTATATTTTCAGGACCAAGTGTGGTAGTAGCAGATATCAACCGTGGGCTACTTCCTATATGTTGCATGTATTAACGCTATTTTTAAAAAAACATTAATACTTCCATACATAAAATCACATTCACCATAACAGTAAATTTATTTTATGTTTTTCGGCGCCTGCACCATCAAATCCTCCACTACTTTTTTAAAAGTATCATCCGGTGCTTTTTGTTTAAGCAAAATATGCGGCGCTTCGCCATTTTTCATTTCCCGCCAGGTATAAGTGAGAGGAACTGCAGTAACATCTAAACGCCGGGGCTCTGCTTCAGTAAATAATTCACCAGCTCCGCGAACAGCATATAAGCAAGCCAACTGATCCCAGCTTGAGCGATTTTTATCTGCTTGTTTTGCCAGGAACAACTGGTAGGCTGCACGCACGGGGTTGGACTCCGGGGTTTCTGTAGTTAAACGTGCGCCTGTTTTTATTTTTCCTCCATGTGGCATTATCACTAATTTAGTTGGCCATTGCCTGCTCACTCTTTCTGCATCGCCTCGTCCTTCAAATCCCCAGTTGAAGTGGTCTTTTCCTGGTTCAGGCTGCTTATCTCCTGCCATGCAAACCAGTTGATTTACTTTCTTTTCAATTAGCTCTTTACCAGTTAATTTACTGTATTTATCAGGACTACTTAACATTAAATCTTCTAATACCGTCAGCAATCCAACCGAAGCTATTGTTACGCTGTTATCCGGCGCTTCTGCTAATAGCTTGCGGTATAAAGCGACGCCATTCCAAACATCAGCGCGGCTTTTAATATTCGTTTCGAAGCGCTTAAAAATCGGAAGATTGAAATTGCCGTAAGGTGTATTTACAGAATAGCCCCGATATCTTTTGCTGAAACTTTTATCGTAAACATATTCGTCTATTGGCATATCACCTATCGGAATTTCAGGACGGCCATAATACATATTAATTGCAGAAATTGTAGTTGCTCCATAAGGTGTGGGAGCATTACATATTACACCAAGTATCTCAGCTTCGCCATTATCTTCTAACGCATGTAATAATGCTAAAGCGCCCACATCATCCACATCTAAATCAATATCTGTATCATAAATAATAAGTACAGGTTTGCCTTTAGTTGTTGTTTGAGATTTAGTTACGATTGAACAACTGGTTACTATTGTAAAAACAAATACGATGACTATTATATTAAAAACACTTTTTTTCATATTACTTGCTCTGGTCAATAGCTTTATAATATTTATGCAGCAAATTTCTTATCTGTTCAGGGTACTTCGAATCTCCCGGTAACCAAAGAAACTATTCATAAAGCATTTTAAATTTAGAAACTGCTGAAGCCGCTACTTTTTTTAATTGCTTTGCAAACTTTTCAGGTACTTGTTCAGGTTTAAAGTTCAAATTCTTTGGTGATTGATTGAATAAAAATTGATACCAAACCAACGACCCTAAGTACTCTCCGGCAACACTTGCATGATTTGGATCAAAGACTAACTTTTTATCTTTATCCCATTTGTAACCTGCATGTAAAGAATAAACATCAGCAGGAGTTGCGGGATAAACAGGTTTTGCATAATCAAATTTAGTATCCTTTTTAAAAGCCCATGCAGGATCAGATGTAATGCCATAAAAAGCATCGCCTGTAGGGATTATTTCTACATTTAATTTATCGGCAATTGTATGATAAGCAGCTCTTGACTTTTCATACATCTCTTTATCAGTTTGAGCCTGAATGTCTCTACCGACTAATCCAAAATTTTTAGCATCGGAGCGATAAGCCCATGTTTGATGAATAACAATTTTAGCATCAGGCTGTATAGATTTTATATAATCATACAGTTTTTTAGCATACGGCCGGTAAGTATCAATGAAGCCTGAGAACCTTGAATATTGTTGTATGGTAACCACATCCCACCTGCCATTAGATAGCAGCATTTTTAATGACTTGCCGTTATAAGCTTTGCCATCAGGATCATTGGGATTAGCTTCATAGGCTTCTGCAATAGACCAGTGTCTTTCCAAAGGGCAACCGCCAAGTTCTGCACGTCCAATCTCTAAATCATGACCACCTTCTTTTGCAAGTTGTGGCAAAAATTTTGACGCGTTTATAGAAAAACTATTACCGATAATAAAGAGCCGCAGCTTTTCGCGCTTCTCCTGGCAAAACCCTGTATAAGACAGTAAAACAAATGCAGTAATGAAAACTTTATGAGCGAGGTTTTTAGTATAATTCATCTGATTTTTATTTAGTTATGGGTAGGTTTCAAACTGGTTTATAATGCATGAAGCAAGATATAGTTTCGAGCTTTTAATATCTGCTAATACTAACGGTGCCATTTCATTTGAAAATATTTGGTTCTTATTTGCAAACGGTATAAAAATATTATAAAGAAAGAACGCAGCTTTTATCATACCAATCTATAAAATAAGTTGTATGATTTGATTAAACAAGACCAGCCTCTGTAAGCATGTTGCGCAAAACCTTTATGTCTCGTCTGTGTGCATTAAGTACTTCTTCTTTAGGAACAGTCAGCATTTTATTTCCATCTTCTGCCCCACCTAATGGATACTCTAAATGCAATGAAATTGGAACCTGTATATTGTGTTGTTTCACTTTAGCAAAGAATGCCGGAAAGTCAACCATTCCGGTGCCGAGCGGCACTTGTTTTTGCTTCCATTTATCATTTACTTTTTCCCAGTAAAAATCTTTAGCGTTAATAGCATGAATGCGATTTTTAATCAAATCGAATGAATGAACCCACGACGCCTGCCCTTCTATAGTTGCATGCTTTGGATCATACTGAATACCCAAATATTGCGGATCAACATCTTTCATAGCCACCCATAAATCCCAGACAGAACCTCCTAAGCGTATGCCTGAATGATTCTGATACATCCCCTGCATATCATACTTTTTATTTAAAGCTGCTAACTCACGAAATTGTATATTAAACTTCTCAAGAGATTTTTCTACACCAATAGAACTATCGAATGGAATAAATGCTGTACGGTATTTTCTAATCCCCAGATTAGAAAGCATCTTTAGGATTGATTCATTTAATGCACTTTTCGGATCGATAATTTCAGTAACAACCATATCAACATTTAATCCTGCTTTGCGAATACTTTGTACTGCAACCGGCAAATCTCTTTCTGCGTTTTTTGGCTCAACATGTCCACCGCTGCTTCTTATAGTAAGATCAACTCCATCAAACCCCATCGAACTAACTTCTTTAACCATTTCGGGTACTGCAAGCCATTGCAAAGATTTACTAAAAAGGCTGACGGGATAAGCACCTTTTGCACCCGGAGTTTTAACTGTTGGCTCTATTACTTTGGTTCCTTCATTAGATGATGGAATAATTTTCGCAATTGCCGGGAAACCCATTGATAAACCGGTAGCAGTTATTGCAGACGATTTCAGAAATGTGCGACGCGAAAATATGGAAGTGGATTTTTTTTTCATGATAAGTAATCAGGCACTAAACAACAACGGAAACAAGTTGAATTACCTGCAAGTTTTTATATAATACAAACACCTAAAAGTATCGTATGTAAGCACATAGAAGTAATACTATATTTCATTTTTCACATGTTTTAATATACCGGCGGTTTATTTAAAGCCTTATAAATTATCTTGGTTTTAAAATACATTGTAAGGATTAATATTTAAGTATTCTTGCCTGCTACTAACAGAATAAGTACCCTCTAAAAAATTATTAAGATGAAAAATATCCTATCTGCTTTTTGTTTGTTATTTATCTCTGCAAACATTTCGGCACAGAATAAGACCGGCAAAGAACAACTGCTGATCGCGATTGAAAAAAATAAAGAAGTGTATGCTGATATAGCTAAAAAGATTTGGGAGTATGCTGAATTGGGTTATGAAGAGAACAAGAGTTCTTTACTGTTGCAGGAGCAGTTGGAAAAAGATGGTTTTAGTCTGAAGAAGGGACTGGCAAATATTCCCACTGCTTTTCTGGCTTCGTATGGTAGCGGCAAACCGGTAATAGCAATTCTTGCTGAATTTGACGCGTTACCTGGAATGTCTCAAGCTGCGGTGCCGGAACAGAAAGCGCTTTTACCGGGAGCACCAGGTCATGCATGCGGACATAATTTATTTGGAGCAGGATCAGTTGCAGCGGTTGTTGCGGTTAAGGAATGGCTTCAAAAGTCGGGAACAAAGGGAACTATAAGATTATATGGCACCCCGGCAGAAGAAGGTGGGGCAGGTAAAGTTTACCTGGTACGCGCGGGCTTGTTTAATGATGTAGACATTACACTGCATTGGCATGCATCTGATGAAAATAATGCATCTGCAAGATCTTCACTTGCCCTTAAATCAGCAAAGTTTCGGTTTTATGGTAAATCTGCACATGCGGCCCGGTCTCCGCATCTCGGACGTTCTGCCTTAGATGGAGTGGAAGCAATGAATAACATGGTAAACATGATGCGTGAGCACATTCCTTCTGATACACGAATTCATTATGCGATTACTTATGGCGGTGAAGCGCCAAATGTTGTTCCTTCTTTTGCTGAAGTGTACTATTATGTACGTCACCCTGAAGCAGATAAAGTAAAAGAAATATTTTACCGTGTAGTGAAGGCAGCGGAAGGAGCAGCTATGGGCACCGAAACCAGAATGGATTACGAGTTAATTCATGGTACTTATAATTTACTTATTAATGAAACCGTTTCCACGCTGGCGGATAAGAATTTTAGAAATGTTGGTGGTATAACATACTCAACAGAAGAAAGGGCATTTGCTAAGAAAATACAAACAACTTTAGCTGAAAAGCCTGCTGTTGAAGAAGCAAATACCATTAAACCTTTTGTAGTAATTGAAGGCGGTGTTGGCAACGGCGCGTCAACAGATGTTGGAGATGTTAGCTGGATTACCCCAACCGCAGGATTATATGCAGCTACATGGGTTCCGGGAACCGCATCGCACAGTTGGCAATCGGCGGCTGCAAGCGGTACAACTATTGGGGTTAAAGGTATGATTGCAGCAGCTAAAACACTTGCTTTAACTGCTTACGATCTGTTTTTTAATCCTTCAATTGTTGATGAAGCGAAAAAAGAGTTTCTTAAAAGAAGGGGCACTCCCTTTAAATATGAATCTCTTGTTGGAGATCGTAAGCCGCCTTTGGATTTCAGGAAGAAGAAATGAATGCATAGTGAGAAAGAACAGGATAGATTAATCATCTAACATGTTTTAGGAAGGCTTTACTATTTTAAAAACAAGAGACACTTACAACTATCTATTATTAGCTATGAAGATAACTCTGATTCTTTTTGCCCTTGTTCTTCTCTTTACAGGCTTCGCTCCCCGTAAAAAAAAGATCTTAATTATTGGCGATTCCATTTCAATTGGATACACTCCTTTTGTAGAGCAAGCCCTTGCAGATGTAGCAGAGGTAGTACATAATAAAGGCAATGCAGAACACACCGGAACAGGTTTAAAAAATATTAGTGAATGGTTGGGAAATGAGGATTGGGATATTATTCAGTTTAACTGGGGCTTATGGGATTTAGCTTACCGGCATCCGGATTCCAAATTTCAGGGTAACCGCGATAAAGTAAAAGGTTCAATTACACACACACCGGAGCAATACCGTATAAACCTCGACTCGTTAGTTCAAATTCTTAAGAAGACCGATGCAAAATTGATTTTTGTGACTACCAGTTATGTACCCGAAAATGAGGCTGGCAGATTTATGAAGGATCCTGAGATTTATAATAAGATTGCTAAAGAGGTAATGAAGAAAAATGGAATTGCGGTAAACGACATCTTTGCCAAAACAAAATCCACTCATAAAAAATATGGAAAAGGATCGGATGATGTGCATTATACGCCTGAAGGTTATAAAAAGATTGCAACATTTATTGTAAGGATGTTGAGAAAGGAGATTGGTTAGCCACAGGTGTATTCATGCATCTATTACACGCCTATAATCGAGTTATTTATTTTCAATTATCGCATCAAATTGCAACGGCATTGGAGTGAATGACTTTACATGCCTGTCGTATTCTTTGCGTATGTCTTCTATAATTTCAGGATGGGCTTTGCTTACATCTAATCTTTCAGATGGATCTGTATCCAGGTTATAAAGCAGAGGCTGATCTAATAACTTTCCAAACTCTTTAGCTGGTGCTGATGATGGCAGGATATAAAAATGCGCCTTCCACGATCCCTTTCTAATTGCCTGAAGTGTTGTTTTATTATAGTAATAAACTATCTTATCTGCCTTACCAGGTTCACCTGTTAATACCGGTAATATGTCTGCTCCATCTAATTGCCTGTCTTTTGCAAAATTAATGTTCGCCAAATTTATTACGGTAGGCATTATATCCATAGAAGTAACAACAGTTTCAGAAATTTGATTTGTAAGTATTTTTCCCGGCCACCATGCTATAGCAGGAACCCGCATTCCACCTTCGTAAGTAGTTTTCTTTCCTTCGTATAACAATCCTGCAGAACCCCCTGCTTCGCGATGTTGCAGTGTGGGACCATTGTCACTGGTAAAAATTACAAGCGTGTTCTTATCTAATTTTTGCTCTCTTAAAGTTTTTAAAACCTGTCCAACACTCCAGTCTAATTCTGCTACAACGTCGCCATATAAGCCTCTCTTACTTTTACCTTTAAAATCATTAGAAACAGAAAGAGGCTCATGCGGAAAATGATTAGCGTAGTATAAGAAAAACGGCTTTGTTTTATTTCTCTTAATAAAATTAATAGCTTCTTCAGTATAATTTTTGGTTGATAGACTTTGATCAGGATTTTCTTCAATAACTTTTGAGTCTTTATATAATGGCAAAGGAGGATTAGATTTATTCCTGATAGAATTCATATCATTAGAATACGGGATACCATAGAAATAGTCAAAGCCCTGTTTCGCCGGCAAGTATTGTGGCAGATGTCCTAAATGCCATTTTCCAATTATCCCCGTAGAGTAACCTGCACTTTTAAGCGCTTCTGCAATGGTAATTTCACTTGCCGGTAATCCTCCTGAAGAATTTGGGAAAAGAACAACTCTTTGTTCACCCGCCATACCATTTCTAAGTGGCAATCTCCCTGTTAATAATGCGGCCCTGCTTGGAGAACATACATTTGCAGCAACATAAAATTGGGTAAAGCGCATTCCTTCTTTTGCCATTTGATCTAAGTACGGGGTACGAATGGTTGGATGCCCGTAACAGCTTAAATCGCCATAGCCTAAATCATCAGCAAGAATGATTATGATATTTGGTTTTTGATTTTGTGCCTTAATCTTACTAGAAAAAGACAGCACCATTATTAATGATAAAAGTAAATATAGAAGGCGCATAATCGTATTGTTATAATTAATTTGTTAGTTCTGCTGCATAGATTTCAGGTGAGGCGGGAAATCTCTTGACACGCCTTCATACCTGCGATATGTTTCAAAAATATCTCCGTTACCTGTAACCCTTGGATCATTAGTTTTTCTTAGATAACTATCCATCCGGTTTTTCAATAAGTTCCTGGTTTTTAGAAATGCCCGATCTTTAGCCAGGTTATTTAAACAAGCCGGATCTATTTTAATATCATATAATTCTTCCGCAGGGCGTACATCTATTGCGTAGTGAAAATATTCAGAGACCTCTTTTTCATCTCTGTTCCTGACCAAAAAATCTAAAGTTGGACTGGCATCAATATCATGATAGCCACTATGCGGCGGACCTAATTTCATTTGACTTGAGATTGAGTCTTTCTCCATCTTTTGCGGATCGCCGGCAGGCCATAAATGAGGTTTAAAGTTTCTGATATATAAATAATCATTTGTCCGTAAAGCTCTTTGCGGATAACTTAGGTTATTCCACCGGGCAAAGGAATGGCGCTCTCTTGAAGAATATACTCCCGTGCGTAAGGTATCTTTAACAGTGCGTTTTTTATTAGTGAGGATAGTTAACATGCTGATACCTTCCATAGTATTATCGCCGGTTTTAGTTCCGGGATGTTTAACGCCGGCAGCCTCAAGAAAAGTTGGAGCCAGATCTATAAGGCTAACTACATTGTTTATTTTAGTACCAGCTCTAATATTCATACCCCATCTGATAGCTAAAGGAACATGAATTCCAAACTCATAAGTATTTGCTTTTGCCCGGGGAAATGCCATGCCATTGTCTGAAGTAACTACGATGATAGTATTATCTAACTCACCCGACTTTTCCAACAGGGAGATGATTTTGCTTAATTGCTTATCATACCATTCTATTTCAAAGCAATAGTCTAAAATATCATTTCTTACTTCAGAATTATCCGGTAGAAATGCAGGAACTTCAACATCTTCTGATTTCTTTCCATTTTTCAAACCTATTCCCTGCGAAAAGACTCTGTGAGGTTCAGTGGCGCCAAACCAAAAACAAAATGGCTGATTCATTTCTCTCTTAAACAAAAAATCAGAAAAGTTTGCCGCATAATCAATACTAGAAATTCCGGAAGGATTATTAGTCAATTTAATTTTATTATACTCTGTTCCCGCCGGGTTTCTTTTTCTTCCGGATTTACTCCAATCTCCAGGTGCCCACGGCTTGCCGGTAAAACCAATTAGATACCCTGCTCTTTCTAACAGGTCCGGATAGGTGATATATTTTTGCGGGAAGCTGCTGGCATGCGTGCCTGCTTCTTCAAGTTGCCAGCAATTTCTACCGGTAAGTATAGATGCACGGGATGGACTGCAACCCGGAGAAGCAACAATAGCGTTTGTAAACAACGCTCCTTCTCTTGCAATTCTATCAAACGCTGGAGTGTTTATAGCTTTATATCCATAAGCTGAAGCATGAGGATAAGATTGATCATCAGATATTACAAAAAGAATATTAGGTCTTTTATCCCGCTGTGTTAAATTAGTTTTTTTGATAGACCCTTTATAGCTAAGCAGCGTGAAGGTTATAAGCAAAGTCAAAAATACAACTCCGCGTATCCTAACTTTTTGAAGTACATCAGAAGCTATATACATCGTTTAATCAATTTTTAATCCTGTTAAGAAAGAGGTCTGCTTTGGTTGATCCGGTCTCCATCTTTTTATATCCTCTTAAAAAATTTTGTGCTGGTCTTTCAATATACCTAAAAGTGAAATGACCTAATATGCAGCAAATGAGTAGATACATAAATAAGAACGTACTACTCATGAAAAATGAAACTCCCCTTTCATAAAAAGATAAAATAAAAATTACCTGCATCGGGATATGGATCATGTAAATGGCATAAGTCATGTTTCCAATATTTCTGAATAACTTTTGAATACGAACATTTGCTTTCCTGAACAGAAACATAAAAGTGAGTACGCCAAGAAAAGATATGGCGAGGCTAATATAACTATTGATTATTCTGCTAATTCCTTCCCACTCTAAAAGACCATACTTTAAAACCACAAAAATCAAAAACAGTAATACTGCACCAATTATTAAATCCTTTTTAGCATTGATAATTGAACTTATTAATAAGCAGCCGGCAAAAAAATAAAGTAAGCCTTCATTAAAAGGAGTGAGTATTTCCAAATAATTAAATGTAAATAATAGTAAGGTGAGAAACAGTAAATGTTTGTTTGACGATAAGCTTTTAAGAAAGGCTAACCCATAAAATATGATGTATAAAAACATTTCAATAGACACGCTCCAAAATGGCCCGTTGAATGAATAGCCAAACCTGGGGTTCCAATAGCTTATCATGAACAGGTTTAGAATAAAATGTATGACTGAATTATTTTTATAAATAAAAAAATCACCAAACTTTTGAAGATAGATGTATTGCAAAACAGCCATTGCAACCAATGTTATAAGATGTAGCGGATATAACCTGCTGAACCGTAAAAACAGAAATTTATAAAATGAAAGTTTTTGATTTTGGACAACATCCAGATAAAAAATGAAGAAGATGGCGCCAGATATCATCCAAAAAATTCTTACCGCAAAATCTCCGTGTACATAAATAATTGAGAATATATTTTTCAGGGGCAGATCCATCATTAATACAGGATCAGATATACCATCAAATGTATTTTTATCGAGACCTTCAAGACGAGGTGTATTAAAGTGGATATTATCGAAGTGAGGGAAATGAAATATTAATATTGAAACCGCCATCATAAACCTTAAAAGGTCTAAACCTGTAAGCCAGCGTAGGTTAATGTTATCCCGTTTCAAAAATTATATTTAATGCTGAAATTTTTTTCCTTAAAGTTTACTCTTTAACACGGTAAATGTAGGCCTGTCTTTCACCGGTTTTTGTAGAGTTAAATCCAATCATGTCTCCCTTAGGGCTCCAACGTGAATGAATATCGCAGCGCCACTGCCCTTTGTCACTGTATTCCTTCGGTTCTACATAACTTCCTAAAAGTTTTACCTCCTCGGTTTTCATATCCATTAAATATATCTTTTGCTCGCCCGAATTTTTATCAGGATAACCATCGGTAACCATCCATTTTTTATTAGGAGAAAACGTTCCATGAGCGTCAAAATCCAAAGCGCCTTTACCTAACTTTTTATAATCCTGCTTACCAATGGTAAAAAGAATATGTGCATATTTTTTTCCATCATAGTTTGCTGTGATCATCAATTCATCTTCATCGAGCCAGTCGAAATGAGAGCCGCCCCATTTATCAGGAAAGCATCTTTGTAAATTGCTGCCATCTTTATTTACAGTAAAAGCCGAGGTATTCCATTCAGGGATACCTCTTGCAAGCCAGAATATTTTTGTACCATCAGTATTAAAACGCGTATGTGCAAAATATTCGATGGAGCTTTTAGTAAAAGGAGGAACCATGTTTTTTATTTGAGCAAGACTTACCAATAGCTTTGAAGCACCTGTTTTAAGGTTCACCAGAAATATCCCATCATTATCCGGAAAAACAACATCTTTTTGTGCATCCTGGCCATTTCCGCCATAGCCATAGTCTGTACGAGTAATTCTAAGCCTTGAAAAATTTAAGCTGACTGCTTCTTTCCCATTTGGAGCAACGCCGCTAACCGGGAAAGGCAGCACTTTTTTTTCTTTCTTGTTTTCTATATTCATTATTACCGATACATTTTTCCCGTTTCTAAAGTCATTAAAAATGATGGTAGAATTATCAAGCCAGTGAGCCATGCAGCCTTCCTGAAAATTCCATGCTCTGGTTGTAGTTAATGGGATGAAACCGAAAGTTTTCATATCTACCAGGCCTAAAGTGGCAGGCTCATTTTCGGTGGGAAGTTTATGTTTTATGCTTGTTTGTAAAACTGTTGCATACTGCTGCGATCTATTAAAAGAGGTAATGCCATAATAACTGGCATAAAAATGTTCTTTGCCATTTTTAGTTATTTGTATAGCCTCGCTTACCGTCGGAAACTTATCCGGTGTTTGTGCTTTACTGACTCCAATAAAAATAATAATCAGCAGAATAAAAATGAAATTCTTTCCCGCCATAAATTTTGTATTTAATATGATTTTCATCTTTTTATAACTATGGTCGCTACTTCCTCTACAAGTCGTTCGTATTATCTAAAAACGGCGTTTTAATTTTAATACTGATGATTATTTACCAACTCTAATTAACCCTTCATCTTCAGGCATAAACCATTGTGGTAAGTCTTCGTCAAGCATTAAGGCAACGGTTTTATTTTTAGCATCAGTTGGTTTATTAATTACTATTTTCCAAAATCCACCGGTAGCATTTGTTTGTTTATATGTAAATCTTGATGATGGAGTTTGAACCGTATTGAGCTCTCCTGCTTCTTGTCCATCGGGAGAATAAATTTTAGCTATAACCCCGGAAGCAAAGCTCATATTAACACCAAAATTTCCGGTACCTGCAGGAACATAAAAATACATGGGGAGATTATCGCCTTTTACCATTTCTAATGGAATACGAAAACCTTTACTTTTATCTCTATTGGTTTTGTAAGCTATGTACGCTCCCTCAACAGACAAATCCATAGCGGTTCTCCTGTTAACCATATCAACTAAGTAAGACTTCCCTTTTTTTGCAACGAACTCTATTTTTCTACCCTCTCTTAAAGCTCCCGATTTAATAAACTTACCATCGGACTCTAAAAGTGAATAACGCACAAATTCTCCTAATGAATTAAACTTGTTGTAAGTAACAGTCACCTTTCCATCGGCAGGAGCATATAAGAGAAGTTGAGCACTGCCATTAGTAGGAAAGTTTGTTAGCTTTCTTTTACCGGGGTTATCAGTGATGCCTTCCACTTTTACACGCTGGCTTATTATAGTGTTAGATTCATCTGTAATAATTCCTAAACCGCCCTTGTTATTAGTAAGAAGCTCATCTAACTCTGCATCGTTTTTTGCAAACGATGCTGTAAAATTTTTCGATAATAACCCTAAAGAACTAAGGTTCCAATGCATCACATAAAACACCTTGCCTAATTGCTCTAACCGCTTTGCCTGGCTTTCGTCTGTAGACTTTGCATTTAATGCCCGTGTCATCTCAATTTCAAGCTGAGGATAAATTACACCATAGATCTCTTTCAAAAGAGCAGGCGCTAAATTGTAATTTGCTTCAGGATGATTGTTATAAAATACTTTATATCCGGAATCCAATTTATTATAAAGTTTCTCCACATGCACTGCGGCTGCATTACCATACGCTTTTTGAAAGTACTCACTTAAAACTTTATTAGCATCAAGCTTTGGATTCCATTTCATCTTTGCAATAGTGTAATTGCTGGGTCCAAATACGGGCCAAACCGGCCTGCCATAAATGTAGGCGCCTTTAAAGCCATACTTCAATAGTCTTGGATAAATGAAATTGAGAATTTCAGGAGCTGGTGGCATTACGATACCGTTATGCTGCATAATGGCTGTAGGCAGGTCATAATAATAAATATCAAAGCCATTTTCTTTTGCACTTTTAGCCCATGCACTAACTACTGATTCCCACTCCACCTGTGTTGCTTTGCGATATAGCTGGTAACCGTAACTTACATTTGTTGCAATCATAAATGCAAGATTTGGCTCCGTTTTAGGAATGCCACTACTTGGCGGATAGAAGTAATCAGCATAGATATAACCCCCCAGCTTCCTGTCAGGAAATTCTTTGCCAACAATTTTGGCTACATCATTATAAAACTTCAGGATGAGGCTTGTACGCGAATTCCTGCCATTGGGTCGCTTCTCAATTAGTGCAAGCGCTTCTTTACTATTGCTCCACCCAAGTTCTCCGCTTATACCATCCGATGGGGAAAGTGAATACCATTTTAAACTGGTATCCTTACGAAATTCTTTAATAATTACATTAGCATAAGCTTGTACGAGTTCCGGGTTTGTAGTCTCCAGTTTGTATCGTTCCCCCGGCGGCAGATGTTTCCCATTTATTTGTGCAAACCAGGTAGGATGTTCGTCATATAAAGAGGCAGGTATCGTTTTCTCCCAGGCATGGTTGTATTGTGGAAAAGAAACCTTGCCGAGCTTCATGCGCCCAGCCCATTCTTCGGGCAGTTCACCGTTACCAATGTGAGGTTCATGACGATACAGAAAAGGAGAGCTTTCCAAAATATTGATAGCAGGTATTGCTACAATTTCAGTTTTCGGAATATACTCACCAGCTTCTCCCGGCATTAACCATTTGATGCCTAAATAATTTTCTAAAAAAGTATATACGCCATTTGCTGTGCCATTACTTCTGCCGCCTAAGGAGTTCACATTACCATCAGGCGTATCGTTACCGAAGATGAAAAGATTTTTGTCTTTAGTTGTAATTCTAAAACCATCACTATAAATGCCCGTTGTATTTATGCCCGAAGCTTTTAATGCTGTTGTGCTCCCTATACTAATATAATTACCTGAAGGAGTTCTATCGCCTGAAACTATTTTTAGCGAAAGACCTGAAGCTTTATTGATATAAAGCTTTAAATCATCAGCCGCAGCCTTTACTGATTTTGGAGCTGAAGAATTAATATAGATGTAATAATATGATTTCCCATTTTCACCAATGATAATTTTAGGCTGTGCTGTACTTTGTATAGCAATGAATAAAACAGCAATGAGAAGTTTTATATTTATGGATGGTGAGAGCAGTTGCTTCATAAGAATGCGAGACAGGTTACGATATTTATAATTATTCAAAATCTGCTAATACCTGATGCTTATCAAACAACCTTTACTTACTCAGGCAGCACTATAAATATTCAAATTTTTCTGCATTATTACTTGCTACTCAATGCATCTGATTTGAAATGAAATCAGGCTAGCAGATTTTAATATGTCGAACAGGGAACTATGTTTAAACAGGTTAATTCTATACATCCTATTAGCATCAATCACTTAACAAATATAAGCTACCCTTATTCCAATAGGTACGAGTATATTCCATATTACTGATACTATCTTTCATTGTAAAGAGCTACTTTCAGTTTCTACAGAAGGAATAGAAAACAGTCAAAAATAAAATCGAGCAAGCGTTTTTACATCGAGATATAAATTGTGCTAAAACTATCTTTTACTTGAGAAGGGAAACGCTACAAATTGATCTCCTGCCTTTATCGGCTTACCAATTCTAAAATCAGCTTGTATAGCAAAACGGCTGTTAATCCAATTACCATTATATCTGCTAATAACCTTATTTACATTGCTCGAGACGCTATAATCAAACCTAAACCGATAACATAAAATAGCAGCATTAAATACAGCAAGGGATTAGTTCCTTTTGGCGCTTCTTTAAACTCTCTCCAAACAAATATTCCCCACAAAGCAGCCACCACTGTAGCTCCCTGGCCTAATCCATAAGAAATAGCAGGACCAGCTTTACCCGATGCAATAATACTGAACGACATACCAATACACCAGATGAGTCCACCTGCAATACCCATTATATGGCTTCGGCGACTGCCTTTAAAATAATCACTATAAGAAACCCGTGCTCCTTCTACAGGTACTTTCATTAATATGGTATTAAAAAGAAAGTTGCTTATAAAAATACCGATTGCAAAAAATACAACAGCAGTATAAGGCGTGAGTAAACCTGCTTCGGGCTGCGCAAAATCTTTAACCATAGAATTTGCGACATAACCGTAAAACTTACCCATTAACACACCTGCAACAACTGAAAGGAGCAATCCTTTAGTTGATACTTTTTTAATGGTTGATGTAAGCCGTTTATAGGCGAAAGCATTTAAAATAATAGCTAAGGCAATTAGACCAACGCCCGTAAATAAGATGGTTGCATTACCGATTGGATTATCATTATAGTTGTCAAGAACGCCTAAGATTAAAGCAATACCAATACCTACAGGAAAGGCAACCGACATACCGGCAACAGAGATTGCGGCAATCAATAAAATATTAGCGATGTTAAATACTGCACCACCTATTAATGCAGAACGGATGTTTGCCGGATCGGCTTGTGAAGCATCTGTAAGAAAGCTTCTGCCCTGGTGGCCAATACTGCCTAAAGTGAAAGCAAAAATCAAAGCCATTATCATAATACCAATAACATAATCCCAATAAAATAATTCAAATCGCCAACTTTTGTCTGTAAGCTTTTGGGTGTTAGCCCATGAGCCCCAGCAAATCATCGTTACAATGCAAAAAGCAACTGCAAATCCATAATTTTCTAAAATAAACATGTGGTGTAAGTTGTGTTGGTTGATTATTTATTGAGACAGGTATTCTCTTAGAAGCTGTCTAAAAATATTAAAGAAAGTTATTTACAGGTAGTATCTCTGTGTACTCTGTGGTTAAACTTTTGTATTTCTCTGTGGTTTATGTTTTTTTACCAGAGAACACAGAGAAAAGGGATCACAGAGAACTACAAAGAGAACTATCTGAATTTTTGGACAGCTTCTTATTAATTAACCATTTTCTCTACTTCTTCCCTTAAAGGAGCAGATGCCTGGGCACCTAATTTAGTTACTGATATTGCAGCCGCTTTTGATGCAAAAACCACTGCATCCATTAATTCTTTCCCTTCTGAAATACTTACTGCTAAAGCTCCACTGAAAACATCACCGGCAGCAGTTGAATCAATCGAAACAACCTTGGGAGCCGGCACATAACTATTGATAGTATCGGTGAGTACATAAGCCCCTTCTTTACCTAAGGTGATAATTACATTTTGTACACCTTTTGCTTTTAGGATCTTTGCTGCTTCTTCTATGCCCGGGTTGTCTGTTATTGAAATACCGGTTAATATTTCTGCTTCCGTTTCATTTGGAGTTATTAAATACAGGCCACGAAATACTTTCTCATTTAAAGGCATTGCAGGAGCAGGATTAAGAATTACTTTTAGGTTTTTTGTTTTTCCAATTCCTGTTACCTGTTCTACTACTTCTATTGGAATTTCTAATTGAATTAATAAAATATCCGCATCATTGATTGCAGCTTCTGCATTGTTTATATCACTTATTGATAAAGCATTATTAGCTCCCGAAGCAACTACTATAGTGTTTTCACCTTTAGCATCTACAGTAATTAAGGCAACACCCGAAGGGTTGTTTGGATCTTCAACAATATACTGCGTATTGATCCCCTCACTATTAAATTGCTGCAAAGCCTGGCTGCCAAAAATATCAGTACCTACCCTTGCTATAAAAACAACTTCACCACCCAGTCTTGCGGCAGCTACAGCCTGGTTTGCGCCTTTTCCACCAGGGTTCATAAAGAATGTTCCTCCCAAAAGAGTTTCTCCCGGCAAAGGAAATCTTTCAGCTTTAATAACCATGTCGGTATTAGAGCTTCCAATAACTACTATCTTTTTACTCAAGTGCTTTTAGTTGATTTAACAGATAACATTAATTATTATAGCATCGAAGCATCAATCCTCAAGCTTCTGTTGTTTAAAATATTCAACTCCATCATATTTAGTACCCGGAGCCCACTTTGCATTTACAGCAGGAATATATTTTTTCAAACCTTCCTTAATCTTTGCATACTTCTGATCGGTTGCTTTGTTGTACCATTCATTCGGATCTTCCTTCAGGTTATAAAATTCTTCTGACCGATCTTCATACTGAATGTAATGGTAATCCTGAATTCTAATTCCATGATTATTGCGGCCCCAAGTTGTTATGGTTGGATGTGTCCACTTTAATTCCGGGTTTTTAAGTAAAGGGGCGATGCTTTTAGCTTCAAGGTTTTTATTCGATTGTAAACCTGCCAGATCTGTTAATGTAGGATACACTGAAAATAATTCAACAGGAGCACTAATCTTTTTATTTACAGCTATACCCGGACCTGCATAAACAAGCGGTGTTTTGGTTGCTCTATCCCACAAACACTGTTTAGCAAACCTGTTCTTTTCACCCATTCTAAAGCCATGATCGGACCATAACACAACGATTGTATTTTTTGCATAAGGGCTATCGTCTAATGCATTTAAGACCTGTCCTATATAATGATCAACAAAGGATATACAAGCTAAATAACCCTGAAGCATTTTACGCCATTGGTTGTTTTCTAAAGCCCATTCTGTGCTCGGCATAAAAGTCGATTCTACTTTTAACGCCATTTCAGGCAAATCATCAAAATCCGTTTTTAAATATGGTGGGAGGTGTAATTTTGCCGGATCATACATATCGAACCATTTCTGCGGCACATGCCAGGGAACATGCGGCCTAAAAAAACCTACTGTTAAGAAAAATGGTTGATCGTACTTTCTACCCAATCGCTCAACCGCCCATTTAGCAGTTTTATAATCTGGCATTTGCTCATCTTTTTCAGGAAAAGCTCCCCAGTCACTATCTGTACGGCCTAAAAAATAATTCATTTTTTTAGGCGGAAAGGGACCAACTATTTCTTTATCTCTTTCCTGTTCATCCATTAATCCATCAGGTACATTTATATGAAATATCTTACCCCTGCCCATGGTATAATAACCATTGTTTTTAAAATACTGATGCATAAAAATATTATTGCGTGTAGCATCATTAGAACCTTTAACATCATTATCTGGTATTAACCCATAAATGCCTGTAGTAGATGGTCTTAAACCGGTCATCAGTGCGGCCCTTGAAGGTCCGCACAGAGGAGATTGGGTTTGAGCATTGGTAAATAAAGTACCTCTTTTAATAAGTTTATCCATGTTAGGAGTAATAGCATCAGGGTGACCCATAGCACCGATATAATCGTTTAAATCATCCACACATATCATTAAGATATTTGGCTTTTTAGATTTATTATTAACTGCATTTTGTGCTAATACACTTATGCTGTTTACAAAAAGAATTAAGCCTATAAAACCTTTAATCATAACCTTATTATTTAATTCAAATCATTCATTAAGCTTAGCATTTTATCCCTTATAGCTTCTTCAGCATTGTTTTCAAGAAAGCTGTTTCTGCTGCGCCAACTCTCATAACCGCCTCTTTCAATTTCATGGGCCGGCGGTACATAGCCAAGAAATCCGTTTGCCATTGTGATGGTAAAACAATTTTGAGCCGGACTTTTCTCTTTTAGTCTTAACCCGGTTTCAGCAAAGAACTCTGCTCCCATTCCCCCTATCATTCCATTGCCAATTTTTATTACCTGCAACGGAAGTTTCACTTTGTCGGGATATTCATTTAAAAGTATTTGCTCACGTGCATATAACTTATCTAAAGCCCTATCATCTGTAATCTTAAAAGTGGAATAATCAGTTTGCATAACCATCTCTTTCGCAGCTTCCAATTCTTCTGAAGATGGTTTGCGTGTGCCAATTGTAAACTCAACATATTCAACTGCTAAATCCGGTTCAGTCTGCCAGTTTATATTTTGAATTGAGTTAGCTACTTTTTCGGCAATATCAGTTCCAATCAATTTACTTTTTTCGAAGAAGCCTTTGGGATAACGATCAGGATTCTGAAAATCCCAGATATTAGCATCACCGCTGGTTCCGTTACTCATCATCCCTATAAAATTTTCACCTGCTCCTATTTTCTTTTGAAGTTCGGATGAGAAAACACCAAAGTAATCAGCGCTGATCGTTCCATTTTCCCAATCGCCTACATAGTGTAAGGAATAGTTAGCCAAAAGGCTCATCCAATTATCCTCCAAATCCTTAACGGCCAAATAACTTACCTGTGTATCCACGTCAGCGGCAGGTCTGTCAATCAAATGTTCTCCGCCAAAGGGATTTGTTTTAACCTCATCCTGTTGTTTTGTTATGGGGTTTGGTTTTTCAAAACCATCTTTCATAAAATAACGCCTGCACAAAACATGTTCAGGCGCATCTGCTGAACCAAAACCTGCTTTAGCTGGTTTAATGTTGGCCTGGGCATCTTCTACAGCTTGTACAATCCGGCCAAAAAGTGATTGCCGGTAAGGTAAGTCGGCTGCACCTAAAAGAACACTCGTTATAGAACCAGCGGCATGTGTATGCGTACCTGAAATAAGAATGTTTGAACTCGCTATTCCTGTTTTAGTGTTTATTTCTATCTTAACTCCATCCAGAAAATCTTTATCCATCAAACAGATATCAACAACTACAATAGCAAGCGAAACATCTTTTTTTTGCAGCACTAATGCTTTTGCAAACAAGGTATCATGAATATTTCTGGCATAGTGAGAAACAAAATCTCCATTGATCAAAGTACCTAAAGGCGGAGTTATGTCAACTTTTGCTGCACCGGCTTTTAATGGTTCTATGCTCATATACTTTATACAAAATAAATAATGCTATAGGATAATAATTGCAACAATTAACTCCATGCTTCATTTATAAACCTAAGCCAGTTGCCATGAAAAATTTTATCAATATCCTCTTGTTTGTAACCGCGGTTGCTTAATATGTCCTGGTATTTTTGAAGATCAGCAATAGAGTTCAAATCCCAGGGTGATTGCTCTGTTCCGAAAATACCATCTAAGTCACTGCCAATTGCGACATGGTTAGCGTTACCAGCTATCTGGCAGATATGATCCCAATGGTCAACAATATTTTCTAAACGGATATTGAGTTGCCAGGGGTCAGAGATTTTATCTATAAAACGTATATCCATTGCCCAGCAATCAAGCATGGCGCCTATTACCGCTCCCCTGTTGATCAACTGCTTAATCTGGTCATCATTCAGTTGCCGTTGATTAGGTACAATCTTTCTAACGTTATGATGGCTTGCCCAAACTGGTCCTTCATAAATACTCATTGCCTGGTAAAAGCCTTCATCTGTTAAATGAGTTACATCAAGTATCAAATTTAACTTACTGATTTCCTTAAGTAATTCCAGGCCTAAAGGAGTAATTGGTCCTTCCATTTTCGTTCCCGGCGCATATCTTCCGGGTCCGAAATGTGATAAGCCAATAGCTCGTAATCCATATTCATAAGCCCGGTGCAGATAGGATATATTAACAAGAGAATCCGCTCCTTCTAAACTTAGGATGTAACCAACCGGCTTTTTTTCATCGGCAACTTCCTGGTTATCCCATAATGCTAAGTGTGTATCAAGTTCCTGCTTATTTCTTATTTGAACCATTTCTCCCAGCGCTTCCATCTCACGATACCATGCTAACTGTGCCTGTGTCATTGCCCACGCCTGTTGTGGTGAGTTCCATCCGGGAAGTAAGCTGCCGGGTGGTGTATATCTGGCTAATTGTGTTGCGACAACCAAACCAATCCGGGCTTTACGCAATTCAGGTAGACAAACCGTTCCTTTGCCACGATCAGGTTTATCTTTCATATTCATTTCACGCTGCCTTATTTCATCCAGGGGGCGCGAAAGATCCCTGTTCCATTCAATGGCATTCATAGCCAAATCGAGGTGAGCATCTATTATAAAAGGTTTCGCCATCTCTTAAGCATTTAGCTCCTCAATCAGCATTTCCGAAGCAAGGTGATCTTCTTTTTTATTTACAGGAGTTCCTGTCATTTCTGCAACCTTGTCATTATAATTAAAGGGATACTTGTTTATTATGTTTTGAATCTCGTAACTGAATTTTCTAAAAACTGCATCCCATTTCTCCGTGTCGCCATCATTATAATTATAGAAACCATGGTTATTCTGCATACCTAAACCACCTTTTTTAATTATTTCTTTAAAACATTCAGGTATATCTGAATCTTTACCCAATTCACGGTTTAGGTCTTTCATCACCATTCCATAAGAATTGGTTCCCATCAGATCCATGTACCTGAAATTACCAGCAAAAGACATGTAATAACCGGGGTCGTTGCGGCAAGCTCTGTCAATGTCTTCTACAGTAGCATAACCGTTTTGAATCAGGTATCCTGCTTCTCTTATAAGAGCGGTCATTAACCTTGCGCGAATGCTAAAATTTTCAACTGCATATGGGTCTTTATTTAGAGTCAATTTTGCAGTATCACAGAATTTCTCTGCATACTTTTTATTACCTGGGCCGTTGTAAAGAATTTCAAGAAACAGGGTAGTATGGGCCGGTTCTACCCAATTAGCTCCAATTATTCTCTCCGGATTTTGAGCATCAGTATGTAGATCACTTAAAGCAATACTTTCTGTATTAATTGCGATGAGTACTTTGTTGCTTAGCTTCTGTTCCAGTTCTTTTATTACTGATTGCTTTTCTACAATATTTTCGGATGTTACGGCAATAGCCAGATGATAATCAGAAGCAGTAAACCGATCTGCAATATTCAGGTTGTCTAAGTTTAGCGTACAGGAAGAAACACTTTCAATGTCATGTTTATGAATATTAAGACAATCAAATGCTTTTTGTACATCGGTTGTATATAGCGTTACATTATAACCCCCCTTCAATAAACAAGCAGTAACACTGAATGCCAACTTATCCTCTCCTTTCACTAAAATTGAGTTCCTGCCTATCACTACCTTTTTCATAAAAGCGACTTTATAAATAAAACCTTTAAATACCTGATAATACTTCTTTGGAAGTTTCAATTGCATGATCAATATCTGCTTCTGTATGTGCAGCGCTTATGTACCATAAACCACGTCCAATAACTCTGATGCCTCTGTTATGTAAACCGGAAATCAGTTTGCCTAATTTGGTCTTATCATAACTAAATGCGTCCCGGTAATTATTTACACTTTTAAGTTCAGTAAATCCAGTATGGAACATGGGGCCTAAACCTTGTACCAATAAGTTTTGATTGGTTTCCCTTGCAGCTTGTTGTAAACCGGCCATCAATTTTTTACCAAGATTATACATACGATCGTGGGGTTGTTCTGTTTCTAATACATCAAGAGTTGCTAAAGCTGCTGCTACAGGAGCATTACCGGCATTCATTGTACCGGCATGAATAACCTTTGCCTCAATAATCATGTTCATCCATTCTTTCTTACCTACAATGGCGCTTATAGGGTAACCGCTTGCCAATGCTTTAGCGAAAATTGCAAGATCAGGAACAATACCATATAATGTTTGTGCACCACCAAGCCCTACTCTAAAACCGGTAATAACTTCATCGAAAATTAAAGCTATTTCATATTCATTGCAGATGTCTCTTAGTCCTTGCAAATAACCTTCTTTAGGTTGAATGCAACTGTTATTACACATGATAGGTTCTGTAATAATAGCTGCAATTTCTTCATGTTTTTGGGCAACTGTTTTCCTCACCAAATCAAGATCGTTCCATGGAATTACAATAAACTCTTCTTTTGCAGTTTCCGGTAATCCTTCACTCCACGGAAAAACATTCGGGTTTTCTTCTGAACCTAAAGCTTCGGCAGAAGGGCCTGAATAACCCCAGCTTACATTGTCTAACCATCCATGATAATGCCCTTCAAAACGAAGGAATTTCTTCTTGCCTGTTTTTGCTCTTGCCACTCTGAATGCAGTATGTACTGCCTCTGATCCATCTAAACAAAATCTCATCACTTCAGCAGAAGGAATATGCTTATTTAACCTTTCTGCCAACTCAACTTCCTTAATATGCTGACCTGCAAAAAGCTGACCGTGTTCAGAATATTCATTAATAGCTTTTAAAACAGAAGGATGAGAATGACCCAGAATTAAGGGTCCCTGACTTAAAGTAAAATCAAGGTATTCATTGCCATCCACATCATATATCCTGCTGCCTTTACCGTGCGTATAAAATATAGCATGAGGATGATTATATTTTCTAAACTCTGATGAAACACCGCCTGCCAATACTTTCTTTGATCTCTCAAGTAAGTCTGCTGATTTTGTATAAGTAATACCTTCCATTGTTACAAGCTGATTATTTAATAATTCCAACCGCTGGTTCGGCGGCAGGTGCTAACTTCCAACTGTTTATTTTATGGCCCCACATACCATAAAAGAACAAGTATAAGAAACATGGTATTAACATGAGTACAGCGGTTTGAGAATAGGCCGGGTTTAAATCAATCAACCTTCCAAAAATTACCGGAAATATACCACCGCCAACAACCGACATTAGCAGCAGTGCCGCGCCCATTTTAGTATGCTTACCTAAATCGCGTATTGCTAATCCCCAAATAGTGCCCCAAAGCCATGCTGCACCAAAACCCATAAGAATTAAACAATAAATGGAAAACATGCCATTGCTTAAGTAAGCGCCTATAGTAAGCCCTATACCTATTACAGCACAAACCATTAATGCACTTTGTTGAGACAGGTATTTTGGTATAAGTATAATACTGGCTAAGTAGCCAAACAACATAGCGTAAAGCGTATATTCTGAAAAGTGCCTGGCTTGCGACAATGGTATTCCTAACGAGCGACTATAAACAATGATCCCATCAATTGGTATTACTTCACAAGCTGCCGAAACAAATAGTGCTATTACACCGAGCACTAAATATGGATATTGAAGTACACTCGATTTAGGTGATTTTTTTACAACAGTACCATCATCTAAAGCACGTTCGCTTTCATTTATTTCGGGCATCTTCGAAAAGAAGATCATCACTGCAAGTAATAAAAGTATTCCTGTTATTACGAGATATGGATTAATAACTTTTAGAACATATTCGTCAAGAATACGTGCTCTTTCTGCTGCACTAACGTTGGTAATGCTTGCAATAATACTGTCGGCATTCAGCAGAAATATTGCTCCAAGTATACGCTGGCTTGCTATGCCGGCGATTTTGTTTGATAACCCCATAAAGCCAATCCGTTGAGCCGTAGCTTCAACCGGGCCAACAATAGCTACATAAGGATTAGCTGCTGTTTGAAGCAATGCCAATCCCGTTCCTGTAATAAAAAGCCCTGTAAGAAATACCGGGTAAGTTCTTGTATAAGCAGCGGGAATAAATAAGACAGTTCCTATTGCCATAACCACTAAACCAAGTACCATCCCTTTTTTGTAGCCGGTATATTTAAGTACCCATGCCGATGGAATTGCCATAAAAAAATACGCAGCATAAGAAGCAGAAGCAACCATAAACGCTTCAGTATTACTTAACTCCAAACAAATTTGAAAGTAAGGTATCAGAATACCATTGACCCAGGTGATGAACCCGAATACAAAAAATAGTATTCCAAGAATGATCATTGGGTACACATAAGATTTAGACCTGGACATACTTTACATTTTATTTTACCTCTGTAACAGGAGACGGATATTGGGCGGCTAACTTAAAAATATCTTCATTGAATTGGGTATAAGCTTTTTCCCATTGTTCAGCTTCTTCGGCAGTGTATGGGTAAAGTCCTTTCTGGTTATGAATACCCCGGGCCTGCTTATCAACCATTTCCTGCATTACACCCGGAACAGTTTCGCTATTACTTAATTTTGGATAAATAGCGTTCCACGCTACTAAGCTATCCTGTAGCCCTAAGAAATCCATTCTCCTGAAAATACCCATCAAGGTCATCCATGATCCGGCATCATAACGGAAAGCCTTATCCGCATCTTCCATTGTTACATCACCGTTTTCAACAAGTGCAAGACCTTCACGGTAAACCGCATACATTAAACGATTTGTAATAAAGCCCCTGATGTCTTTTTTTAGAAGCGTGGGTTCTTTACCCCATAAACCGGCAAGTTCAACAACCCATTCGGCATAGGCTATATCTGTATCTTCTCCGCAGGTAACTTCAAGAAAACGTGTCATGTAAGCTGGCTCTGCCCAATGTATGCCTAAAAAGCGTTTAGGATTAGGTACCAGTTTTTGTAATGTGCTTATTGGAATTGCAGAAGTATTACTGGCGATAATAGCATCTTTACTAACAGCACAAGCAATTTTATTAAATACACTTTCTTTTATCTCAATATTTTCTATCACACACTCCATAACCAAACCACAATTTTGTAACAACGAGTAGTCATCAGAAATTATTACCTGGCTTATGTAACTATCAATTGGTTTGGATAATAAGCCCGAGTGATCGCCATGTACTAATTGCTTATATATTCGTTGGTAAGCTTCAGGCAAATCTTGCGGAAGAGGCGCTACTGCAATCACCTGATGCCCTGCAATTAAAAAGGACGCTATAATACTGCTGCCCATCAGACCAAGTCCTACAACTCCAACAATTACATCTTTTGCATTATCTGTATTTTGCATTTGGTTATTTAACGGGTCAGTATTAAAGTTTTACTATACAGTCTATTTCTACTTTCAACTTCTCTGCTAATACAGATTGAACCGTTGTTCGGGTGGGTTTTATTCCGGTAAAGTATTTGGCGTAAACAGCGTTATATCTATCGAAGTCATTAATGTCAGCGAGGTGAACAGTACATTTAATTACCTGGTCCATTGTTCCACCGGCAGCTTCTATAATTGATTGAATATTTTTTAAAGTGAGATGAGTTTCTTCTTCAATGGTACCTAATACAAATTTCGACGTTTTAAAATCTACTGCTGCCTGGCCACTTACATAAAGAAATCCATCAACAATAACTCCATCAGAATATGCGCCGGTTGAAAAATCAGGATCACGATCGGGGTGGTTTACTTGTTTTTTGTTCATGTTATTAAGCAGTGTTGATATAAGCATTAATAATTTTTAAGAATTACTCAACCTGCTTTATATTGATAAAGCAGAAGTTTCTTAATTCTCAATAATAATGAGATTCGTAAAAGGTGTCTATCCACCCTTCTATAACAAAAATATATCTTACCGATTTCAATTGCTGTAACTTTCATTTACATTTATAATACAATCTTTCATAACAACCTAAGTTGTTGAAGTAAGAAGTTATTTAAATCCGGAAAAGAGCGTAAGCAGTTCTTTCACAATTTTCTCCGAGGCGTTAGTCTCTACTTTATTAGTTCCGAGCCAGGTTTCATATCCGCCTAATAAATGTTGTTCAGGTGTTGGCAGGTAACCAAAATTGCCGTTTGCCAATTCAATAGTGAATGTGGGTTTAAACGGACTTTTTGCTTTTATGTCAAGGCCCGTTTGTGTAAAAGTTTCGAATGGAATAGCTGCTATACCAAGGCCGCCAATGTTGAAGGCTTGCAAAATTATATCGATCTTATCCGGCCACTCTTTATGCAATTGTAATGTTCGGTCAGCATAAGCTCTCTCATTCTTTTGATAAGGCGTGTCATTTTCAGGTTTTGCCAGTATCTTATTAGCATATGTAATCATTTCCGGTGTTGGCTTTCGCACCTGAAGGGTAAGCAGAGATTGTGCTGCCTGCAAACGAACCCAATCTTTATGTTGTATAGTTTTATAAACCCGTAAAACTTCCTGCGCCACATCATTGGCAACAATGCGCATTTTTTCGTAAGGCGCAAGTTTTTCAGCAGGACCACGAAAATTGATGTTATTCACATCGCCCGAGGTACCGTTAGACATGATGGCGACAAAGGGTGGATCTTGTCTATCCGCCTTCAGCAACTCCTGGATGCGATCAGCAAACACAGCAAAATAATCAGCCGAAATATCATTCTTTGGAACACCTCCAACATAATGCAACGAATAATTTCCAAGCAAGGCTATTGGCTTGCCTTCGAGTGATTGCACTGACAGAAAAGACACCTGTGGATCAGTAGGCCCGGCAGGTTCAAGAAGATTTGGATTGCCTACTCCCGGATTCATCATCACTTTATCCTGCCCGCCAAAGGGATTTGGTACAGGGCTACCGGGTTTCATTTTCCAGCGACGATTAAACAGGTGTTGCGGAACATTGCCAACTCCCCAGCCAATACGTGCGGGTTGAAGGTTATTAATGGCGACCTGTACACCATCAGAAATTCGCCGGGCAAGAAAGGATTGGTATTCATCTAAAGGGCCTCCCTTATTGTAACCTCTTCTTTTATCGCCTGATCCTCCTGCGCTTGTTGCTGAATGAGTATGTGTAGATGAAGTAAGTACATTTTCTTTTGGTAAACCTGTAGCTGCGTTTATCAACCGCTTTGCCTCATCAAATACTTCCTGGGTGACTCCTACATTGTCAACGACCACAAACACCAAACGCGTCTCGCCATCATCCAACACAATGGAACGCACATGCAATTGATCGTGAATGTGCATGGCCGGCGGGGGCGTTCCAAAATTGCCGACGATGCCTTGACCAAGTGGTGGAGTTATGTTGCCCGTGGATGCACCTGCTTTAAAAATTTTGCCTGGTTTTGACCCGGTTGCCTGGGATGTAGTTTGTGCATTCGTTACCACGCTACTGAAAAGCAATACGGGGAAGCAGCAGAGGATAAATCTAAAGCAAGTCTCTTGCCTAAAAAAGTATAATAGATGATCAATAAGCCAGGGCTTCCGATTTTCACGGTTGAGCAATTCATTGAATGGGCGCCTTTCAATTTTCAAACTTTTGATAATTCTTTCTATTTTTTTCATTTGATTATTTATAAAAAATTATTCATAGCACTATCATACGTTGAGGCATTGATGCTATCATTCCTTCTTTTCTCTCATTTGGTGAAGCATTCGGATTGCTTCTTCAACTAATTTCTCACCCGATCCTGGTGCCATGCGGGATTGAAGTGGTTCATAATCCCCTTCGGCAAAAGCACGAAGCGTAGGAACATACCTGATGTCTGCGTTTGCCAATTCAATTACTATGGTATTGGCAAATGGTGAGCGCTTTTTCAGATCCATGCCCAGTTCGGCAAAAACCTCTCCGGGCAATGTAACGATAGCAGTTTGATCGTTAAGTTGAAAGACATGGATTTCCAGGGGTAGCAACCATGGCTCTCCAGATACAGATGGTGGAATAGCTTCACGTTTGCGAAGCTGCTCAAGTGAAAGAATTTTTCTCCTGCGGACATTATCTAAAAATTCCCGCTCCGGATATAGCTTGTTGGTGTCTTTAGAAGCCCATTGAAAGTCGGCTGCAGTAAAGTCTTGAAGAGGCAGGTAAAAAGTTCTTGAAGCTACATGTAGCAATGGGCTTCGCTGCTGTGCATTGGCAACTGCTTCCCTAACTGCTTCAGCAAGCTTTTTGCCAATCCTTTCCGTAATCTTCTTCTGGTCTGTTCCTTTCGGTTGACTAACATCTATGTGATTGATATCTCCACAAGGCCCGGCGCCAAAAACAGACACCAATTGCTTACCAAAGGCTTCCCCGAGGTACTTATGAAGGTAAAACGGGTAGTCAGCGCTGAAATCGGTGCCTCCTTCAGTATCAGTGTGATTTGCGAAAACAGTTAGGGAGGCATGGTAACCTTTCTGCGCAACAGGGCGGAACATAACGAAGTGAACATCCGGATCAACAGGGCCAACCGGGTGTACAATTTTGGGGTTCTGCACACCTGGATTAAAACGAACTCGTCCATCAGTCATCAGGAATCTACGGTTGAAAGATATTCCGGCTGCCTGACTTATACCAGAGATAAGGTCTACTTCCTTAGCATCCTTATACGCGGTAACAATGGCTTGGGTCATGCGCTGAATTAAAAGAGCGATATAACCTTTCTGATCTTCTGTGGTTAATTTGCCAGTTGCCTCCCGATCAGCATAGGCAGGCACAGGTTGACGGATAGAAGGTGCTGTATGGGTGTGGGTAGCTGCGACACTAATGTATTGGTAAGGAATACCAGTCTGTTTAGAAGCACCTTCCCGTACAAGCCGGATCAAATCCCGCGGGACAGCATTAAGGTCGCATATTAGAAGTGCACCCTGCATATCGCCTTGTCGAAAAACTAAAGACCTTGCGTAGAGTGGATTTTTAATACCCGTACCGTGTGTAATAATGCCTGCAAGCTCTCCCCTATAATGCGGATAACCGATCGGTGGGGTAATTTCAACCATTCCAACGCCCACTTTTATTGCATTAGTTCTAATGCTGTTTTGACAACTACCTGTTGATGCTGTTAATATGAGTATTAGAAGTATAACAGTATAGCAGCAAATGGTGGAGAGCCTGAAAGCATTCTGCCATCCAATGTTTTTCATATGCATAAATCCTTTCTTAAAACAAATTGTTGATACAAGAATATGATATAAGTATTTCAAGGCAGCAAGCAAAAATTTCTTTCAGGTTATAAGAAGCAGTACGGCACCTTTGCATTAGCAGTTAAGGTTACTTTTAAAAAGGACGGGTAGAAAAAAGGTTGCAAAGTTATTTTGTTGTAAGATCTTTTGTTTTTAGTGCATTAAGCATTTCAAGCGCTTTCTCAACTAAAATTTCCCCTGAACCTGGCGCTACTCTTGAACTCCAGGGTTCATAACTTCCTTCAACGTAAGCTTTACGATCAGCAATATAGCCAACTGAACCATTAGCCAATTCAACTATCATGGTATTAGCATAGGGCGAACGGCTCTTGATGTACATGCCCAATTCAGTAAAAACTTCTGCAGGCAGACTAACAACCGCAAATGAATCACTCAAAGCAAAAACCTGTATTTCTGCATCAATAGGTTTGCCTTGCCTTTCAAACACTTCAATCGTTTTAAAAGCTTTTACAAAGTCGAAGAACGGAGCCGCATCCTGTTTTCCAAAGCGGGCTGTAATTTCCCGCGCTGCAGGAACATCATCAGGAGATACTTCAGGAAGCGGCAGTTTTACAATTTGCCTTTTCACCCTTATAGCATTAATATTTAAAGGTGATAGTCTGGTGTACGTCTTAATAACTTCACCTGCAAGTACAGTTCCTATTCTTTGTGCTTCACCATGACCTTTTTGGGGATCTTTATTCTTTACATTAAGATGATTGATATTACCCGAACAACCTTGAGAAAAGGTTGTAACCATACCTTCACCTTTGAATTTGCCTAATATGTTAGAGAGTGTAAAAGGAAGATCGGCAGAAATTTCAGTTCCGCCAACGTTATCGAGGTGAAGTGCAAAATTAACATAGGTTGAAATAGGCTTACCGGTAAGTGTTTCTGAATATAACACTGCAACATCCGGATCAATTGGACCTGCAGGTTTAATGATCTTTGGATTTAGTTTGCCGGGGTTCCAGCCTACAGTTCCATCTGTCATAAAAAAACGACGATTAAAACTGATGGATTCTTCATGTCCGAGTCCAAAAGATATTTGGGCAGGTTGTAAAGCGTTATTCGCTTCGGTTATGCTTTTGGCAATAAGGCCTGGAAGCTTTGAAATATAACTATCAAGGATTTCTGCACTTTTACCTGTTGGGTTATATCTCATTTTAAACCCTGGAATTACAGGGCCGGTATGCGCATGGGTTGCGCTGATCATGATATGGTCGGCATCAATACCTAAAGATTTCTGGATTAGATTTCTCACCCCGGCTACAATTTGATCGCTGATACCAATCAGATCACAGGTAACAATGGCAACTTTAGAACCATCCTTTTCAATTACAAGCGCCTTTGCAAAAAGATCATCATGAATTTTATCAACACCACGTTCGTAATAATAGCCCGCCATGGGTGTACCTACCGGTGGTGTTATTTTAACTGAAGCTGCACCAATTCTAACATCGGCAGCAAAAGCAGTTAATGCTAAGAACCATCCGGTTAGTAAAAGAAAAACTTTTTTGTTCCATCCTTTGTTACAACTGCTCATTGCATGTTTTTAAATAAGTTCTTTAGTATTTAAAGTCTTTACTTTCTTAACAGCTTCTATATTTAAACAAACTATAATGGTACTGATCGTAGTCATCATGAAAACTAATACCCCGGGTTCTGATCCTTTGTACGGTCAAGGCCCTTATTCAAATCAAATTCAATAGTTGGGATTGGCCACAAAAGATGTTTATCAGCAACGTCACGGTTAATATTATTTTTCATCACTTCTTTAACGGTTCCTGAGCGTACCAGATCAAACCATCGTTTACCTTCAAGCTGTGTTTCATACCCACGTTCCAAAATAACTAAGTCAGTAAACGCTTTTTTGGTATTGTAATCTGCAAGTTTGTAATCAATGGCGGAAGGCTGTAATGGGTCTGATCCATAAGCCCGTCGTTTTACCATGTTTAGTTTTTCCATTGCATCGGCTGTAGGACCACTACCTGCCGCAGCAATCGCTTCAGCATAAATCAATAAAACATCTGCATACCGGTACGATGGTAAACTAAAGGTTGCTATAGTAGCAGTGGGATTGTTGTATTTTTTTGGTGAAATTATAGTTACCCCCGTCCGTGGAAACTCTGGTTGGTTAGCTAAGAAGGGATTGCTCCTGGTATCATTGTACCAGTTAAAGCGTTTGCGTAAATCGTTGTCGTTCCAGGTGGTATAAAATTTAGCATTATTGTGCCAGTTAATGTTGCCAAAACCATTGGAACCAAACCACGGTGTTGTTATCTGCATGGTGTGTAACACAATCTGGCTGGGACTTGTAACATTGTATTTTAGGTAAAAAATCTCTTCCGCAGAATTTGACCCCATTCCAAACACCTTATTAAAATCATCGGCAACAGTTACCTTTTCAAGAGAATGTTTACCCGATACTATTACTTCATTAGCTTTTAAAGCAGCTTTATCATAAAGCGCCTGATAAAAATATACATCGGCGAGTAACGTTTTTGCTGCCCATTTGGAAGGTTTGCCAACAAGAGGGGCTTTATCGGGTAATTGCATTTCAGCAAATTCAAGATCACTGGTAATTAAGGCATACACCTGCTGTTTGGTAGCCTTAGGAATACTGCCCGATTCACTTAAATTTTCTTCTGTATGAAGGGGTACTCCACCCCAACCTCTTACCAACTGAAAATAGGTAAAAGCTCGCAGGAACTTTGCCTCGGCTACGTACACATTTTTTTGTGCATCGGTTAAAGCCTTACCATTAGGCGCGTTACTGATAACAAGGTTTGCATTAAGGATAGCTACGTAAAAAGAATTCCAGATGGGTATAAGATTATTTTCCCCAACCTTGTCAATACCCTGCATTGATTTAAAGGGGTCAAAATTTGCTGATCCACTCATTCCTGCTCCCCATTCTGCATGGGATTCCAATATTGAAATCCAAAACCCACTCATCTGGGAGCGTAAAGGCGTATAAATGGCAGCAAGGCCAGCTTCTACTTCGGCGGGGGTATTATAAAAAGCTTCAACTGTTAGTCCTTTAGGTGATTCCTCGAGCAACTTTTTACATGAGAATGTTGTTACTAAAAACAATAAAACTGAACAATAAATTATAGACTTTTTCATTTAGTTAGTTTGTTTCTTATAAAATTTAAAATCCAAGTCTGAAACCTGCGGTAAGGGACTTAGCTGACGGATAAGTTGAATAATCAATACCCTGATCAAGTGAATTGGCGCCACCACGGGAATTTACATCCGGATCTGTCCACGAGTATTTAGTGAGCGTTAGCAAGTTTTGGCCACTAATATAAATTCTTGCATTACTTAATTTTTTAAACTTCTGCACAGGTATATCGTAGCCTAATTCAATGTTGCGGAGTCGGATATAAGAGCCATCTTCTACATAGCGATCAGAAAATCTATAAACATGACCTGTGTGAGGAAGCGGATATTTAGCATTTGTATTTTCCGGAGTCCAGTGGTTATTAGCTACTTCCTTCAATTTATTCTGACCGTTGGTATTGTCAACTGTAAAGGCAAGTGCGCTCATGTTAACAATATCATTTCCCTGCGAGCCATTGAAGAACATAGACAAAGTGAAATTCTTAAACGACATGTCGGAGTTAAGTCCAAATATAAAATCCGGGTTGGGATCACCAATTTGCACCTTGTCGTTCGATTTGTATTTAATAAAGCCTTTCTCGTCGTATCCATCTTCCTGGTATCCATATATGATGCCCATTGGCTGGCCTTGTCTATAAGTATTGGCAAAATCGGTAAACCTGATCATTTGTAACTGCCCTGCTAATATATCTTGTCCACCATAGAGTTCTAATACTTTAGAACGGTTAAAGGACATGTTAACCCCCGTATTCCATCTAAAAGCGCCCTTGTCGAAAATCCTCGAGTTGATTTCAAATTCGAAGCCATTATTAGCCACCCTGCCTATATTTCTGAGCGAATTGGTAAAGCCGGTAGTGCGGGGTAATTGAACGGCGTTCAGCAGATCACTTGTTTTCTTTCTATAGTAATCGCCGGTGAATTGGATGCGGCCTTTTAAAACAGTCAATTCCAATCCCAAATTTACCTGCTCCGTGGTTTCCCATTTTAAATCTGCTGCAAGCCTTGCACCTGGTGCCATCGTGGTGTACAGTGCACTGCCAAATACTGTGCTTCCCGGTATAAGTGTGTTCAAAGTAGAATAAGGACTTATCGCCTGGCTTCCTGCCTTGCCCCAACTAGTCCTTAATTTAAGATTCTGAATAAAGGCAATGTTCTTAAAGAAATTTTCATCAGACAACCTCCACGAAAAAGCTACCGATGGAAAATAACCCCATTTATTACCTGGAGAATAAACGGAAGAACCATCAGCACGCATACTAACAGTAAACAGGTAACGATTATTAAAAGTATAATTTACTCTTCCCAGGCCGGAAAGCAAAGTTGACTTAGTATACGAGGTTCCGGGATTGGTAAATACACTTGCAGATGCAAGGCTATTACTACCTGGTATATCACTTAAAAAAGCTGAACCACCCGCATTTAAAGTAGTGGTTAAAAAGTCCTGGTAAGTAAAACCGGCTACTGCTGAAATATCATGCTTGTCACCTATTTTCCCGATATAATTAAGTGTGTTTTCATTTAAGAGACTGGTATAATCACTTGTAGTTACAGTGGCTCTTCCATTCGGGTCGTTCTGAAATTTCTTGGTTTGGTAAAAATCTGTACGTGAAGTAATGCTTTCTACACCACCTGATACTCTTAAGGTTAACCCGTCAAGAATTTTATAGGAAAGTGCGGCATTGGCAAGTGCATTCTTCTGCTCAAGGATATTGCTTTGTTCATTAATAAAATTGAGAGGACTGTAAAGCGCTTCGGAAACAAAAGGAAAACGCCTTACCGGTTCCGTGTAAGTGCCATCATCATTATAAACCGGTAGCATGGGAGGAATACTAAATGCTCTGCCTATAAGTGAGGTGCCAAATCTTCCCTGATCTGAAAGTTGCCGTGCACTTTTATTTTTAGATAACGATAAGTTCAGGTCTACAGAAAATGCATCGCTAATACTTTGCTGTATACTGCTGTTTACGGCATAACGTTTATAGTTGCTGTTCCTGATAATACCTTCCTGGTCAAACATGCTTCCGGTGATGGAGTACCTGGTTTTATCATTTCCACCTGCGATATTTAAAGAATGGTTTTGTACAGGCGCTTTTTTAAACACTACATCCTGCCATACAGTACCCTCACCGAGGGCAGCATAACCTGCTACCTGATCGGCAGTAAAAAGAGGAGGCCGGGCCATGTTAGCATATAACTCATTATAATAGGTAGCATATTCAAGCGGGTTCATCATCTCCACCTTTTTGATTATTTGCTGAGTGCCGTAACTTGACTCAAGTGTTACTTTTGAAGTGCCTGATGCTCCCCGGTTTGTAGTGATTAATACTACTCCATTTGATGCCCTTGACCCATAAATAGCAATCGCCGATGCATCTTTTAAAACCTCAATACTTCTTATACTGGAATTATTAATAACATCGGGCGTGCTCACGGGGAAACCATCAACTACGTACAGCGGTTCATTATTTCCAACTATTGAATTTGTTCCCCTTATCCTTATACTGATCGGTGCACCCGGAGCACCTGTGTTTTGCTTCACCTGTACGCCTGCTGCTCTGCCAGCTAAAGCCTGCATCACATTAGCTGCAGGGAAGGCATTGATCTCTTCGCGGGATACAGATGAAACTGATCCGGTAAGATCCCTTTTTCGTACAGTGCCATAACCTACAACAACCACTGCATCCAAAGATTTATTGGTTTCATCAAGTATAACATTAATAGTTCTTTGATTTCTTACAGCAACTTCCTGATCAGCATGACCAACGTATGTAAATACTAATACTCCTTTTACGGGAGCATTAATTGAATACCTGCCATCGGTGCCGGTAGTGGTTCCGGTTGTGGATCCCTTAAGATTAATGCTTACCCCTGAAAGGTTTTCTCCCTTTGAATCCTTTACAGTACCTGTAACAACTGTTTGTGCAAAAGCATGAAAAGAAAAGATATGAAGAACAAGTAAAAGACAAAGCGCTCTTCTTTTAAAAACGTACCCGCCTAACCGTTTATAAAAGCTTTTGATACGATTGCTTTGGGTAGATTTATTTTTCATTATTGTTAAGGATTTAGTTTATTATTAAAAGAATATTTGTTACGCAAAAGTTATCCTGCCAATGCTTATGCATTTGTTTATTCTATTGCCTTATAAGAAAGTTTTCATCGGGTTTCTACATATTCAATTACTATTATTTCATTGGGCTGCAACAAGCGTTGTCTGACTTATTAAGGATTATAACACTCTATCTGAAACATTATTAATAAGACTTATTAGAATATCATTCTTAGAAGAAAGTGTATAACCAAAGCTATTTATTCAGGCTTTAAATTCCTTGTACTTTTATATGGATTAATAATACTTTTATTTAGAAAGGTAAGCGTACGTACCCGGCAATGTTAATCAACAATACGAAGCAGATGAATTCTTTGATAGTGAAGATCCTGCGCATTACTATCATAGCTATTATATTTAATTCATATCAACAATAGATTCAAAAGGAGGTAAAGTTCCCTTATCAAAATAATGTTGTTTGGCTGTCCATAAACGGCGTTGCAACCTAAGCCAGAATTGAAATTCGTAATCAAATTTTCCCATAGCAATTCCTAAACGGAAAGGTTCATATTCATTCAGATATGCTTTTTTGAACATCTCCTTAACTTCCATAATATCATCCATCATATAAAAAGTTTTTGAATGATAATCAGCAACTATTTCCTGCATCAACCTGTTGAAGTCTCTATCGTTTGCGGTATTTCTTGGTTTACCATCCTTATACTCATTATAGAAGTCAGCTATCTCACCGGCGTATAAATATTTTAAAGCAAGAAGGTCGAGTTCTTTAGCGCCCACCAACATTGTGTAAAGCGTTCCTGTATCTACTCCGGATTTCAATGCCTGGCGAATGTGTATTTGTGCTTCCTGCGATGCTAACCGTCCGTTTCGTAAATTATCTACATTGTCTTTAATTGTTTTTTGCGCTTTAGTTGTAAATGGATTTGCCCAAAACGGTTGATTGGTTCTGCCTAGTGCTCCTCTTATTAACTGTGCTGCTTTCAGCGTGGCTTCATGACCCATTGCTACCTCTTTTGCAAGTGCCGGAGAATATAGCGCATTTGCATAATTTTTAAAGAAGTTGGCCCTGTCCATAGGTGTACTTTGCCATGCTGCGATGGAGCCGTAAGCCAGATCAGGTAAACCTAAACGGGTAAGAGTTTGGGGATCATCTGTCCATGCAGAGTTTATATAACCAATAGCATTGTGTTTTCTGCCGGCTTTAAGAAGCAGATCAATATTTTCAAATGATATATCAAAAGAAGGGGTAAGATCTTTCCAGTTGATAAGAGCAGATTGAACAATGATATCAACATCCACTTTGGGAAACGGGCTTAATAATGCGTCATATTCCTGTTCAGTTTTTGGGAAGTAGTGCCAGGGTACAGCTATCATATCCCTGGATACTTTAGGAATAATAGAATTGTATTTTTGAAGCATGTCAGCCCAAATCAAAGGCTTTTTACCTTGCTTTTGAACCATTGCAGCAGTTTGATTTACCATTTCAAGATAAAGCTGTTCGGCAGGTTGCTTTGTTCTTTTTGCTTCTATATCTATCACCCACGTTTCATCAAAACCTATGTGAAAAAACGGGCTTGGAAACAATTTTGAAATTTGCGTGATCCAATCATTCACAAGTGGTTTAACACGTGGGTCAGCAGGTTTAAACTCGGCTCCGTGTGTTGTAACAGACATATCAGCATATTGCTCTAAACGAAACAGATCATTCAGGTGTCCGTACAACTCCATGTTTGGGATAACATCTATATGACGCTCTTTAGCATAGGCGATAATATCTTTTACCTGTTCCTGCGTGTACCGGGCATTAGCCATCAACAATGGATAACCTTCCAACTCTATACTACCTTCTGAATAAAATAAGTATTGATTCGTTTTCCAAAGCGCCAGAAAATCAAGCTGCTTTTTTATCTCTTCAACTTTAGGTAGTTGCATGTGGCTCATATCCATCATTAGCCCTCTGTACGGCAATGATGGCCAATCATGAACATCAGACACACGGATTGCAGCAGTGTTGCCACTACCTTCTATCATCTGTTTTAGTGTTTGAACCGCGTAAAATAACCCGGCAGAAGATTTAGAGG
>MWYU01000659.1 GCA_002050375.1 Chitinophagales bacterium 62-2 | reverse complement strand
GGAAATGGGACAGATAGCAGGTTTTGGTTTTAAAAGGGATAGCCTGGAAAATAAGATTTTTAACGCCAACGGAGTTGCTGTGAGAACCAATAACCTGGTAAACTTTGGAAGTGCATTACCTAAATGGGTAGGTGGTTTTACGAATGCTTTTAACTATCGGGGTATTACCTTTTCTTTCCTGATTGATTACAAACTCGGCAACAAAATGTTGTCGGGCACAAACTTCAATTTAGTGCGCCATGGCCTGCATAAAATGACACTGGAAGGCAGAGAAGGTGGAGTGATTGGCCAGGGAACGAGCGTAAACGGAGGTAAAAACACCGCGGTGGCGCCGGTTCAGACTTATTGGGAAGTTGTACGGTCGCAGGCGCTTATTGAACCTGTTATTTATAATGGCGGCTATTGGAAACTGCGTCAAATTACCATGGGATACGACTTCACGAAATATGTACCGGGTAACTGGCCTGTTAAAGGTGTACGGCTCAATTTTATCGCAAATAATGTATTGATGCTTAAAAAATGGGTTGACAATATAGACCCTGAAAGTTTCGGTTACAGTTCTGATAATTTGGTTGGAATGGAATCAACGGGGCTTCCCACTACAAGAGGATTAGGTCTTAATTTAAACGTCAAATTCTAATACTGCTAATCATGAAGAAAATACTTAATTATAATATCGTCCTGTTTCTATTAGTCTTTATCACATCGTGCGATAAAGGCCTGGACGATCTCAATAAAAATAGAACCAACCCCACTGCTATTGATCCGGTTTTTCAATTAAATAATGCAGTGGTCAATACCTCGTTCCCAACTGCCTCCATCATTTACGAAATGGGAATTGTGCAACAAATGGTCACCCCAAATTCAGGGGTTCTTACAGGCGCAAATTTTAACCAGGACAACAGGGACAATACACAGGTGTTATGGCAGAATTACTACCGCAATGTTATTCGTAATACAAAGGATATAATTAACCGAACATCAGCAACACCCGACAGGAGCAATTTAATGAACATGGCCCGCATACTCCAGTCTTACGCATTTATGGTACTGACTGATACCTATGGCGACATTCCTTATACAGAAAGCGGCGTGGGATTTATAAGCCAGAATTTCCTTCCTAAGTACGATGCGCAACAAGACATTTATCCTAAAATTATACAAGAGCTTACCGAAGCCTCTGCTGCACTAAATGCTGCAGGCAAAACAGAAGCGGGTGACGTTTTATATGGTGGAAATATTGCCCAATGGAAAAAGTTTGGTTATTCACTTTTATTAAGAGCCGGGATGAGGCTTAGTAAAGTGGATGCTGCAAAGGCTCAGCAAATTGTTCAGGCTGCATTTACCGGTGGTGTTATTCTTACAAATGCAGATAATGCTTTCATAAGGCATAACAGCGATTATACGCAGCCTATGGGCAATACATTAAACTCAACTGAAGCCGCTAACTTTTATCTTGCCGAACCTTTCGTTAATTATTTAAAAAGTACAAACGACCCACGTTTATCTTCGATTGCAATAAGGTATGTAGGCGCTGCATCCGGCGTTGGGCAAACGCCTGCTGTTGGCACTACGGATCCATCATTACAAATTGGTATGCCTTTGGGTTATAATGACGCGACAATAAAGCCTGTAGCTACAAGTAAAGGCCTGGCAAGTCATTATGATTTTAGCCAGTTAGATCGCAGAAGAATAGGAAAGAATAGCGGTCCTGTTTTTCTGGTTACTGCCGCCCAAACTAATTTATTGCTTGCAGAAGCCCGTCAGAGAGGTTGGATAACAACCGGCAATGCATCGGATTACTATCTGTCTGGAGTAAGGGCCCACATGGAACAACTGGCTACTTATGATCCTTTTTCAGCCGTTCCGGCAACTTCTATCCAAACTTATCTGGCTGCGAATCCATTAGACCCTTCAAAGGCTTTGGAACAGATCAATACTCAATACTGGATTGCTTCCTTTTTAAATGGACCTGAAGCATGGGCTAATTTCAGAAGAAGCGGATTTCCTGTTTTAACACCAAATCCTTTCCCCGGAAAAGCTATCACCGGAACCTTCATAATAAGACTTACTTATCCTAACTCAGAAATTTCTGTGAATTCAACAAATGTGAAAGAAGCTATTGCAAGACAGGGAGCAGATAACCTGGATACAAAAGTATGGTGGGATAAGTAGTAGAAATTATATCGAACATTGCAAGTTGGGCGTTGAACATTCTTTTTAAATTAAATTGTTAGTATGAACATCAGAACATTATTTCTTGCTTTCTTATGTTGCACCACAACCATTATTAATGCGCAAAGGGTAGGTTCAACACCTGAGTATGTAAAGGCACTAACTTCAAAGTGGACGGGTGATCGTTTTGATGATGGCCGGCCAAAAGTGCCGGATATAATTATAGAGCGTTTGCAAAATTCTACCCTCGAGCAGATTTGGGGATATATGGACAGGCGAGGTTACCGCAACCAGGTGGAGGAAAATTGGGTTATTCTGAAACCAGGCGAAACGATGACCGGAAGGGTAGTAACAGCTCAATTTATGCCAACCCGCCCTGATCTCGATACGCTGGTAAGAAATGCCGGAAAGGCTGAAGGTCGTTCGCAAAAAGGAGGCATCAACATTTGGCCTATTGACATTCTTACAAAGGGAGACGTGTATGTGGCCGATGGTTATGGTAAAATAAAAGATGGTACTTTGATAGGTTCAAGTCTTGGTAATGCTATCTATGGCAAAACGGGCAAGGGAGTTATCTTCTATGGCTCGGTAAGAGATATGCAGGAGTTAAAAGATACAAAGGGATTTAATGCCTGGGTAAAAGGCAGCCATCCTTCTTATATTAAAGATATGACCCCTACTTCGATTAACGCTCCTATCCGGATAGGAGAGGTGAGCGTTCTTCCCGGCGACGTAGTTTTTGCAAATGAATACGGAGTTGCCTTTATTCCGGCTCACCTTGTTGAAGGTTTAGTAAAGGATTCTGAATTAGTAGGGTTACGGGATGAATTCGAAAGATTTTTGCTGCAACAAGCAAAATACCCCGGAGGTGAAATTCATGGCGACTGGTCAAACAAAATCAAAGATGAATTTAGGGCATGGGTAGGCAAGTATCCTAAAAAGTTAGCAGTTAGTCCAAAAGAAATTGAAGATTATTTGAACAAGGAAGGGCATTAACGACCTCAACAAGAAAGGGGCATTAATATATCCTCCAAATCCGGCATTGAGACATAAGACATAAGGAATTCCAGTTGAAAGTATCCGGACTAAATCATGTGTAAATAAAACTATGAAGTTCACGATTGTTATTATATATTTTTTCTTACTTGCCACCTGCGATGAGAGGTCGTTGGTTGCACAAACCATTTCCAAAGACGAGATGAATTTTCTTACCTCAGAATGGAAGGGTGAACGTTTCTCTGATGGACGTCCGAAAGTTGCCGATGATCTGCTTGAAAGGGCAAAACGGATATATATAGATGATGCGTGGACGGTTTTGAAAAACGCAGGCTATACTAACCAATTTGAAGGAGGTTGGAAGATGGTGAACGACTCGACACCGGTAGTAGGGCGGGCAGTTACTGCTATGTTTATGCCGAGCCGTCCCGATGTAGAAAAAAAAATAAAAGAAAGGGGAACTACCCAGCAGGGGAGAAAAGGCAATACAAATTCGTGGCCTATAGAAGTGCTTACAAAGGGCGACGTTTATGTAGCAGATGGATTTGGCAAGATCGGCAGCGGCACACTAATGGGCTCCACGCTTGCAACTGCCATTTATACCAAAACAGGTAATGGAGTAGTATTTAATGGAGCGTCAAGAGATTTGCAGGAAATAAAAAATATTCGCGGCTTCAATGCATTTGTTCGCGATTTTCACCCATCCTTTCTTGAAGAAATGGTGCTGATGGGACTCAACACACCTACACGCATCGGTAATGTTATGGTTATGCCCGGCGACCTGGTGATTGCGCAAAGGGAAGGTGTACTGTTTGTACCCGCGCACATGGCTGAGCAAGTCGTCAGCACTGCAGAGTTCGTAATTCGCAAAGACCAGTTTGGATTTGAAATGATGCGCACAGGCCGCTATTCCACGGGCCAGATAGATAGTGAATGGACGGACGACATTAAAAAAGAATTTCTTCAGTGGCTGGAGAAACATCCTGAGCTTGGCAAAATGTCCAAAGCCGAACTTGATAAGATCATGAGCAAAAGAACCTGGTAAATTTTAATTCATTCTTAAACTTCAATGTAAAACCGTAACTCTCGTAACCAATAAAATCTAAATCATGACTCCCTCCGAAAAAATTCTTGCAAAGCTGGGCCTCAAAGACCCTGAACCAATAGAGCAGACAACTGATCCTGTCAATTCAGAAAGCCAAGCCGAAAATCCCCGTCGTTCTTTTTTTAAGAAATCAGCGCTTGGCGGTATTGCTCTCGGTGGCTCTTTCCTGTTTTCCCCTATTGAAGATGTCATTGCTCAAAGCACTCAAAAGGTTCCCCGTTACTCAGCGCCGTCCGATCTAAAGATAACGGACATGCGTTATGCCACAACAACGGTTCTTGGGCGTACTTCTATTATCCGGATTGATACCAACCAGGGAATTTATGGATTGGGAGAAGTAAGAGACGGGGCTGATGAACGCTATGCACTCATGTTGAAAAGCCGTATCCTGGGGTTAAATCCATGTAATGTAGAAATGATATTTAAGATCATAAAACAATTTGGGGGGCAGGCGCGGCAGGCCGGCGGTGTATGTGCGGTAGAAATGGCGCTTTGGGATATTTGCGGTAAGGCTTATAATGTACCTGCATGGCAATTGTTGGGCGGAAGATACCGTGATTCAGTAAGAATGTATGCCGATACTCCGGAGTCTTCTTCGCCTGAAGAACAAAGAAAGCTGATTAAATTCCGTACAGAAGATCAGGGTTACACCTGGTTGAAAATGGATGTTTCTATTGGAGAATTAAGAAAAATCCCTGGAACTCTTGTAAACGATAAGTTCTGGCAAAATGACCAAAAAAACCTGCAGCAATGGGGAGGTAATTATATGTCTTATGGAAATACGTTACACCCATTCACTCAAATACAAATCACTGATAAGGGCTTAGACGAACTGGCTAAAATAGTAGATACAGTACGGGGTATGGTAGGTTATGATATTCCGATTTCCACTGATCATTATGGTCATTTTGATTTAAACAACGGAATACGTTTGGGTAAAGCGCTCGAAAAATACAGGCTCGCCTGGCTGGAAGATATTGTTTCATGGGAATTAACAGACCAGTGGAAAACAATGTCTGACGCTTTGGAAACACCACTTCTTACCGGTGAAGACATTTTTCTGCTGAAAAACTTTAAGCCTCTTATAGATATACATGCCGTAGATATCGTTCACCCCGACTTAGCTTCTTCAGGAGGTCTTTTAGAAACGAAAAGAATTGGTGACTATGCTGAAGAACATGGCGTAGCCATGGCAATGCACCAGGCAGGTACCCCTGTTTCGTTTATGGCAAATGTGCATTGTGCAGCAGCTACTCAAAACTTTTTAGCGCTCGAACACCATTCTGTTGATTTGCCCTGGTGGGAGAGTTTAGTGAAAACTACAGACGGCAGAAAATTAATTACAAAAGGTTTTGCAAACCTTCCGCTTACAGCACCAGGTTTGGGCATTGAGCTAAATGATGAGGTGGTTAAACAGCACCTGCATGCTACTGATAAAAGCTATTTTGCTCCAACTCCGCAATGGAATGAAAAACGTTCGCACGACAGGGTTTTTAGTTAATAGGGTAGAAAGTTTATCCATGGAAACTTTGAATGAAATAAGTGTATTTCAAATTTTAATTTTTTAGTGACAGTAGTTCTTCAATTTTCTCGTCATTGTAAGGCACGAAGCAATCCTCTTGCATAATCGGGTTGACGAAGTTGGATGTGGATTGCTTCGCCAAGCTGCGCAAGGCTCGCAATGACGCACAGTCCTTATGATAGAAGCTAAATTTGAAACATGCCTAATGAAATAGGTTCGTCTGTTCTTCGGGCTTTTGTTCTAATAAATACCAGACCCTCTGCTCAATCATAATGCATACTTCAAACAAGTCGGTTTATAATTTTTTTTATTTGCTGGCAGCGCTGTTCTTGCTTGCGTATATTTTTATCACGATACAGCAACTTCATTATTGGGGTGGCTGGCTGCTGCTGTTGTTTTTTACAAGTCTTGCAATCGCCTTCAGAGGAAATGCTTTTTTAAAAGGCTTATCCTTTACGGTTATTATCCTGGCAGTCGTTAGCCTTGCTATGTATTATCCTGACTATTTTAAAACCATTGGCAGCTTTAAGCTTTCGGCTCTTATCGTTCCTTTACTTCAAATAATTATGTTTGGTATGGGCACCGAATTAAGCATTAAAGATTTTGCGCAGGTACTAAGGATGCCGAAGGGAGTTATTGTTGGTATTGTTTGCCATTATACTATTATGCCGTTAATTGGATTTGCAGTTGCCCACCTGTTTAATTTTCCAGGCGAAATTGCAGCCGGAATTATTTTAGTAGGTTGTTGCCCAAGCGGCCTGGCGTCTAATGTAATGTCGTACCTCGCCAGAGCAAATCTTGCTCTTTCTGTTTCTGTAACAACCATTTCAACTTTACTGGCCCCTTTTCTAACGCCTTTATTGATGAATTTATTGGGTGGCAATTTTATTGAAATACATTTCTGGGCAATGGTGTGGGACATTACTAAAATCGTTATTATACCGATAGCTGCAGGATTACTTTTTCACTACCTCGTTCGTGGAAAGTTTGGATGGCTTGATAAGGCTATGCCTATTCTTTCAATGGCAGGCATTGCTTTAATTCTAATGGTGATGGTGGCTGCCGGAAGAGATAATCTTTTAAAAGTTGGAGGCTTACTAATCGTTGCTACTTTTATTCATAATGTAGCCGGATTTTTCCTTGGCTATTGGTCAGGCCGGATATTGAAATTTCCTGAGCGTGATTGCAGAACAATAGCACTTGAAGTGGGTATGCAAAATGCAGGGCTTGCTTCGGGCCTTGCGTTAACGATGGGTAAGATGGCCACGGTAGGTTTAGCGCCTGCTATTTTTGGCCCGATGATGAATATCACCGGTTCTTCTGTTTCCAGTTGGTGGCACAACCGTTTACCGCCGGAAGATGAAGCTGAAAAAGTGAAAGAAAAAAAAGGTGTTTTGGAAGTTCAATAGTTTAATAACCACTATACCCATAAACTATGTCACAGTTAAAATTACTCGTACTGATTTTCCTGCTCTCTGCATTTTATCAGGACGCAAAAACGCAGCAAATCTCAAAAGAAGACCTTCTTTTTTTAACTCCCGAATGGAAGGGTGAGCGATTCCCGGATGGCCGGCCTAAAGTGCCTGATAACCTTATGAAACGTATGAAACAGGTAAGCGTGGAAGAAGCCTGGGCGGTGATGAAAAATGCAGGCTATGGATACCAGGTAGCTGAAGGATGGCAACAAATAAATCCTGACAGTGTTTTAGTAGGACGAGCAGTAACTGCTACGTTTATGCCTGCCCGGCCAGATGTATGGGGAGCAATTGACGCCCGGGGAAAAAAAACGGGAAAGAAAGGCCAAAATAGCTGGCCGGTAGATATATTAGTTAAAGGCGATGTATATGTTGCGGACCAATTTGGTGCACATAAAAACGGACCGACAATAGGTGACAACGTGGGCAATGCCATTTTTGCCAAGAGTGGAAATGGAATAGTTTACGACGGAGCTTTAAGAGACATTGAAGGTTTAAAAGAAATAGGAGGCTTTACTTCATATTATACCAGTTACGATCCGTCTTATCACAATCCGCCGGGCGACTTAAATACAATGATCATCGGCATCAATCAACCCACGCGTATTCGAACGGTAACAGTAATGCCGGGTGATGTTGTTTTAGGTAAGTTAGGCGTTGTAACCTTTATCCCTCCTCACCTGGCAGAAAAGGTAGTAAAGACTTCAGAGGTTGTTCGCTTAAGAGACATGTTTGGTCATCTGCGGCTACGGGAAGGAAAATATACTGCAGGACAAATAGATGCTAAATGGTCTGATGACATCGAGAAAGATTTTTCCAAATGGCTGAATGATCATATTAATGAACTTCCTGTTCCAAAAGAACAAATACAGGAACTTCTTAAAGAACGCACTTGGTAGGGAGCGGGGAGTAGGGAGTAGTGAATAATGAATAGTGAATTATGAATAATGGATGGGAGATTCGTCGGTCGTTCCCTCAACACTCGCAGATTACCACTCACTACTCAAAATAATTATGATATTTTAAATTTTAAAAATGGCAAACTCAACTTCCCGAAGATCGTTCTTATCTAAAGCAGCAATAGCTGCTGCCATGGCTCCGTTAGCACCTTTGGCTTCTTTTGGTGAAGGGCTTGAGAAAGCGGTTGAAAACACAGAAAAGGCTTCTCCGCCATCTGATCTAAAAATTACAGATATAAAATGTGGCTACATAAAAGGCAGCTTGTTTGTAAAAATATTTACCAACCAAAATATCTGGGGATGCGGAGAAGGCGTAGATGCTATTCCCGGCACGTATTACCTAGTTAAGAATTTCGGTGAAAGGCTTAAAGGCAAAAATCCTTTAAATGTCCATCGCCTTTTTGAAGACATCAGGAGATCCGGATTTTTCCAGGGCGCTCAGTCGGGTATGTATGTAGCAGTCTTATCTGCCGTTGAAACAGCTTTGTGGGACCTTGCCGGTAAAGCGCTTGGATTACCGGTTTATCAATTATTAGGCGGCAAGTTTCGCGATAAGGTAAGAGTGTATTGTGATACTGCGCTATATCAGCATAGACTTCCTGCACCAAAAGATTTTGCAGAGGCTGCAACCAAGGCAAAGAAAATGGGCTTTAATGCAATGAAGTTTGACCTTGACCAGGCAACCGATCCCAATAAATACGATGCCTACAATTGGACAGCAAGCCCGGCCGAATTGCAGCGTATGGTAGACCAAATAAGCGCCGCCCGTGAAGCTGTAGGACCAAACATTGATATATGCGTTGATATGCATGGCCGATATGACGCGGTAACTGGTCAGCAAGTGGCAAAACGACTTGAGCCCCTGAACCTAATGTGGCTTGAGGAACCTATACCTGCTGAAAATGTGGAAGCCTATAAACTTATTACTGACTCAACCAGCACACCTATCTGTGCCGGCGAAAACCATTACCTCGCTTACGGTTTTAGAAGATTGCTCGAAATAGGAGCCGTTGATATTGTAATGCCTGATCTGCAAAAAGCCGGCGGGCTTGGCGAAGGTCAGCGGATTGCCAACCTTGCTAATTTATATTATGTTCCTTTTGCACCGCACATGGTTGCGTCTTTTCTTGGTGCAATGGCTTCAGCACATGTTTGCGCTTCGGTACCTAACTTCTTAATTTTAGAATGGCAATCTTATTTTCATACTGATCCCATGTTTAAAGAAATTGTTACTTATGATGGTTCCTGGGTAGATAAAAGCTTCATCACCGTTTCTGATAAACCAGGCATTGGTGTGGAAATAAATGAAGAAGGCATGAAGAAGTATGCCATCCCTAATGTGCCTTTCTTTGCGTAAGTTCTATAGTGAAAAACACTAATTTGCTTCACCCTCTTCACGCTATCTTTGATACATTCATGCTTAGTAATATTTCAGTAATTCTTTGCTGAGTTTTTCATACTTAAATAAAAGGTTGCTCTAATGAATATAAAAATTGCTCCCTCACGTTGGTACCGCCTCATCCCTGTTGCTTTTATTACTTATAGCCTCGCTTACCTCGACCGTGCTAATTTCGGTTTTGCAGCCGCCGGTGAAATGGCTAAGGATCTAAATATTACAGCAAAAACATCTGCTTTACTGGGCTCGCTATTTTTTCTTGGCTATTTTTTTTTCCAAATTCCCGGTGCACATTATGCTGCCAGTAAAAGTGCTAAAAAATTAATCTTTTGGTCGTTGATTTTGTGGGGCGGTTTGGCTATGGCCACAGGCATGGTAAGCGACGTTACTGTTTTAATTATTATTCGTTTTATGCTGGGTGTAGTGGAAAGTGCGGTAATGCCCGCCATGCTAATTTTATTAAGCCGCTGGTTTACAAAATCAGAACGTTCACGTGCAAACACGTTTCTGATCCTGGGTAATCCTGCCACAATACTTTGGATGTCTATATTGTCAGGATATTTAATTAATGCTGTTGGATGGCGATGGATGTTTATATGGGAAGGTTTACCTGCTATAATTTGGGCCTTCTTTTGGTGGCAGTTGGTAAACGATAAACCTAAAGATGCAACATGGCTAACGCAACCCGAAAAGGATGCTTTAGAATCGGCACTACAGAAAGAACAGCAAGGCCTAAAACCTGTAAAGAATTATATGACAGCATTTAAATCAAGGGCAGTTATTTTGCTTTGCCTGCAGTATGCTTTCTGGAGCATTGGTGTATACGGTTTTGTAATGTGGCTTCCTTCTATTATTAAAGCAGCTCCTGACATGAGTATAGTAAGAACAGGCTGGCTTTCTTCTATTCCCTATGTATTTGCCATCATTGGTATGCTAACCGCTTCCTACTTTTCTGATAAAACCTTAAATAGAAAAGCATTTGTGTGGCCGTTTCTTCTGATTGCCGCACTTGCTTTTTATGGTTCGTATTTAATAGGCACAAGTAACTTTTGGCTATCGTTTGTGCTGCTGGTTATAGCAGGCACAGCAATGTACGCTCCCTATGGTCCGTTCTTCGCAATCATCCCCGAAATACTGCCCGGTAATGTTACTGCAGGCGCCATTGCGCTTATTAATAGTTTAGGAGCTTTAGGTTCGTTCGCCGGTTCGTATCTTGTTGGTTATCTCAACAGTAGCACAGGCGGTTTCGGCGCCTCTTATATTTTTATGGCAGGCTCGCTATTTCTTTCAGCTATTCTAACAATGGTTGCCGTAAAAGAGCGGGAGGCTATACGCAAACAACCCCTGGCAGAAGGAATAGCATAGAAGTGGGCCAGGTAACCACACTTAGGAAATATGACAGGGTAATTGTATAGCGAAAGGGCGAAACACTATAAAACCGTAAAGTCCCTCCCTTATCGCTTTTGATACGAAATTTTATAGGGGTTGGAAGGAACTATAATCGAACACTTGAGACTGTCTTATGGCAATGCCAAAGAGCGTAAAATAAGAAAGGTTTAATACAGAAGATTCTACAAACCTGCACGTAACGAAATAATCAGATTTGTGCCAAAGGCAACAATACCGGATGAGTAAGGACGATAACGTTGATTGGTTGTATTTTCAATGCCGGCATTCATTGTAAGATGATCGTTAAAACTATAGCTTCCTTTTATATTTAAAGTGTACCACGAAGGACTGTAAGGTTTACCGTTTTCATCTTTCGCATAAATAAAAGGTTTGCTCTGTTCAGAAGGCGCAAGATTATTACTGCTTACCTCGCCGTTATAAAAAGCATTTAATTCAATTACAAATCTTTTATCGCTATACTTAATAAATGTGTTGCCATAAAAGGGCGGTGCATGTCGCAGGCTAACCTGTTCATCTTTTGTTTCATCAGTTTCTTTACCGTTAATCCAGTTAGCTCTTAGTGCCCAACTCCAATGCTTAACAAAGAACCATTCGTAGCCCGCCTGAATACCCCATACATTAGCATAAGCTGCATTTTGAAGTGACTGCACCCTGCTGTTTATTCCTTCATAAATAATACTATCGCTGCCATTAAAAGTGGAGGGTCTGCGAATAATGGCATTATCGAGGTAAGTATAAAAAGCGGTAACATCGAACCTGAACCTGTCACGAAAATTTCTGCTTACACTAAGATCAACATTATATGCATATTCTGAATGAAGACCGGGGTTCGGAACAATTACATTTCCAGGCTCACTGTCAAAAACCTTTCCTAAATCGTCAATGTTCGGTACCCGAAAGCCGGTAGAAAAATTTGTATTTATCTGCCAGCTTTCTTCAGGACGATATACTAAACCAAGATTACCTGTTAATGCTCCGTCGCTTATTTTCGTTTGCGTAAAAGGGAATTTGAAAAAGGTGGTATCGAAAGGTGCAGTTCCTGTAACATAGCTATATCGGAAACCTGAAGACAAGGTAACTTTCCTGCTAAAGTTATTTTTGTAGCTTACGTATGCTCCCAAAGAGTTCCAGGTTGAGTTGTTCGGGTACCTTGTTGAAGCACCTTCAACTGTGCCATCGTTAATGTTTAAGCGGGAAGCAAAAGAACCAACATCGTTTGCCACGTATTCTGCACCATAAAATAATTCGCTCTTTTCATTCAACGTTTTATTCAAATCGAGATTGACAGTAAAAACTTTTACTTTTTCTGTTTGATTGCGAATACGTGCATTATTTAACCTCCTGTCGTAACGGCTTTCTTCGTAGTCCTGGTACGCTGCTATCAACTTTGCCTGATCGTAAATTTTAGCCAGCCGATTATGCTGAACCACAAATTGGTGCATCTTCCAAACCTGCGGACCGTAATACCATTGAGCAAACGAAGGCGCATCTCCTGTATATTCTATAAGCCTGTCGTAACGGGGAATATTACATGTACCGGAATAATGAAAAGCATATTGCAAATCCCAATCATCGGAGGGCTTAAGGCGAAGCCTGGTGAGGATATTTAACTGGTGATAACCACTTTGCTTTTGACGGTACGGATCAGGGTTAGCAAAAACACTATCCCTGTTATTGATACGCTCAACATAAGTAGTACGCAGGTAAGAGGGTTGCCCTCCGTTACGTCCCATTTTTGCATCACCAAAATCACTGTAAGAAACTGAGTTCAAAAAAGCCCATTTTTTCCAGCCAAGATTAATATCAACATGTCCTGTCTGCTCATTATTTGCAGTTGCATATCTAACTAATCCATTTGCTTTTACCATTAATTTATCACCCGTAGAAAGTGCCGGCTGAAAAGTATGGAAATCCATTACGCCGCCAATAGCATCGCTACCATAAATAATAGAACCAGGGCCGAATATTACCTCGGCATTTTGAACAGATAAAGCATCAATAGAAATGATATTCTGAAGGTTTCCGCTACGGTAAATAGCATTGTTCATTCTTACACCATCTACAACAATAAGTAAACGATTAGTTGAAAACCCCCTGATCATTGGGCTGCCACCGCCTAACTGGCTCTTTTGAACAAATATCTGGCCTGTAGTTGCAAGCAAATCGGCAGCAGTTTGGGGGTTTTGTAATCTTGCCTCTGTAAGGTCAACTTTCAAAATTGTATTGGGAATTTCATTCATTTTTTGTTCCCATTTATTAACCGACACTACTACATTTTCAAGGTCTCCGGTTAATGTATCTTTCATAGGTGCTTGTTGTGCGGTAGTATGTAAACACACAAAAACGCCAATGCATATAATGCATAAAATTCTTTGCATCGCTCTTATTATTATTTAATATGCTTTCTTCATCATCCAATTATAGCAACTCTTCAAAATTATTGTTGGTTCAATTTGTTTAGAAACCTTTCTTTATAATTTCTGTCGCATCTCTTAGAAAATAATTTAGATAAATAACGTTCAGTCATACTTATGATGATACTAAGAAGGTTTCCCATTATTTAGAACTGGTTGCCCTTTGATCTCAACAACCGTTTGAGCCTTTTCAGCAACTAAAAAATATAACACTATAAAGAATGAGAAAACCTTGTTTGCCTGCATTACCATTTCTATTTTAATTGAGCCTGGTTTTTATCTTATTGCTTGCAAGTTGTTTTATTGTTTCATCCTGCTGTAATCCCGTTCGTAGCTTATCAACTTTTTTATTTACCTGCATTACAATCACCGCCCGACAATTTAGCGATGGGTGTTAATTCGACTTTTCTAAATTCCACTTCTGATCCCTCAGCTTGCAGCGCAATCTGTCCTTTAGAGGCTGTACAATTAAAACCGCAGTTTACCATATCGCCATTAACCCAAACTTTAATTGAGTTTTTCACACATTCAACAATCATTGTATTCCATTGCCCAACAGGCTTTTCAGATCCGTCGGTAAGGTTTACTATCCGTCGCTTTTTGTTTCCGTTTACGCCCCATTCTTCCTTAGGTCCCCGCCGCTTTTCCATATCAGGAACCGCAATATCTTCTTCTATGCACCAGAAATCACCTGCATTTTGTGTCATCATTTGCGATTCTATAGATTTTGGAAACATTCCATAAAGTGCCCGTGGGGTGGAAGCATGAACCAGGACACCGCAATTGCCCGGCACACCTGCAAAACGGTATTCCACCTGCAGCTTATAATTCTGGTAAATGGCATTGGTAATTAGGTGACCACCCGGCTTTCCCATACTTACCAATAAACCATCCCTGATAATGAAAGGACTTTTTAATGACGAATCTTTATCCATAGCGGGAACATCTACATGCCAGTTTGTAAGATCTTTCCCATTAAAAAGGCTGATAGTTTTAGGTCGATATTTAAACGAAAAGATTGAGGTAAGTATGATCGTTAATAAAATCAGCTTTTTCATATGTTAGGTTTACAGGATTAAGGATAGACCAGGTAAATAGCTCGCGCAATTTTATTTGTACTTAGATTAAACACCTTTTTATCGGGCTGTTGCAGAGATTAACGCTGGTGTTTAAATAAAGTTTTTTAGATACCAAAGGTAGTCCCGCTTTTGATTGCCTTTGGTTGCATATTACAAACGGGCTCTTAACATTCCTTGAAAGTTTGGGTAGAGTAAACAAGAAGATTTCATGCTATTTAAAATGAAAGGGTAAGTTATGACAACATTAATATACCCATTATGATACTGTTGTAACTATTTCTCCAATCTTTTTAATTCTTTACTGATCTGGTCTTTCGAAAGCCATTGTGTACCCAACATCACTCCTTCAATATTTTTTACAAGTTCAATATTTGTAAGCGGGTTTCCATTTAATAATACAAGATCGGAAACAGCTCCTTTTTTTATAACTCCCATATCGTTTCGATTTAAAAAAGTGGCAACATTTACTGTGCCTGTGCGCAATGCCTCATAAGGGGTTAAACCAGCATCAACCATATATTTAAGTTCGTGGTGAAGCGAAAAGCCCGGCACATCAAAAACCTGGGGTGCATCGGAGCCAAGCAATAATCCAACTCCATTTCTATTACATTCATAAATCAGTTTTCTTCGCAGTGCAATAAACCGGTGTATAGATTCTGCATTGTATTGGGGGTTATTCATCAGACTTTTCTTTGAGTTCACCCAATTGTTTAAGGTAGTTGCAGCCATATATTTCATCTCCGGCTCATTCCGTAAATCTTCGGCGCTTTTGTTAGGTGTAAACCATCTTTCTGCCAAAGCTTGTGTAGGCACCACCCAAATTTTGTTATTACGAAGTGCTGTCGTTAACTTCAAAATTTTTGATGTATCAGCCTTATCTGCCACAAACATTCCAAATAAACCATTTTGTTGTTCGGTGGTGTTTTCTATTCCCGGCACAAGACTTTCCACAAACCCGTCAAGGTGATCAATAGTAGTATAACCCGCTTCTATTGCCGTCCATACACCCACATCAAACGATACGTGCCCCGCAAAAGGTATATTAACTTCTTTTGCCGTTTTTGCAATGGCCGTAAACGTTTCTTTTGTCAGGCCGGGATGCAGTTTTAAGAAATCATATCCCGCCTTCTTTTGTTGCCTTACCATTTCAGCGGCTGCTTCTGCGGTCTTTACACTTTGTCCGCTAAAAGAAGGGCCTGAAGTAATAAAACGTGGTCCCAGGATTTCTCCGCTTTGTATTTTGCTTCGTAACTCAAGATGTCGCGGATGTCCCAACATACCTCTGATAGTTGTAACTCCATTTACTGCAAACAGCATCAAAACTTCCTTCATAGGTTCAAGGTCATCAACCGGCGGAACATGGGCGTGCATCTCTGCAAGCCCGGGAATTAGATATTTTCCTTTAGCATTAATTACCGTTGCATTTTTACTGTACTTCGTTTTGCCGGCATCACCTATAGCTGCAATTCTTCCATTTGCAACTACCACTACCTGGTTTTCCAAAACCCTCTCACTATCCATAGGGATAACATTGACGGCGTTAAAAACAATATCGGTGTTCTTTGTATCTGCAGGTTGTTGTGCATGGCACGACACGCCCGATAAGAGTAAAATAAATTTGAGGAGCAGTTTCATAAAAAAGAATTTAGGTTGTAGTTATGAGTATCAACTTCTTTCATTTTAGCTTCCGAAGAAACTCAAGGCTTTGTGGTATTTGCTCTACTGCTATTGGAGACTCATCTTCTATAAAGTAATATTTGATTCCGATTTTTTTTGCTTCCTTCATTATAGCAGCTATGCCTACATCACCTTTTCCCAATACTACATTTGTTTCATCAGGGGCACGGCCGTCCTGGTTTCCTTCAGTTCCCGGTTTCCTGTCTTTTAGGTGCAGCATCAAAAAACGCCTGGGATATTTTTTAAGTAACGCAACCGGATCCTGCCCCGGATGTTTAACCCAAAAAACATCCATTTCATAATTCACATACCGGGCGTCGGTGTTCTTTACCATATAATCGAACATGGTTCCGCCTTCGTACGGCCTGAACTCATAGCCGTGAGGATGGTAACAAAACTTTATTCCATTTTCATACATTAATTTACCTGCAGCATTAAAAACATCTATTGCTTTTTTCATTTCGTCCATAGTAAAACCTCCTTCTTTGTGAGGTACCCAGGCACACATTATATACTTTGCTCCGAAAGCTTTTGCTTTATCAATTACTGTCTGAGGGTCTTTGGCCAACTCGTTGAAATCGGCTCCATAACTTACCATCTGCAAATTGTTTTGCTGCAGCAATTTTTTATATTCATCCATGGAGAGACCATAAGTTCCTCCACCTTCTATTTGCTTTATTTTCCATTGTTTTATTTTAGCAAGGGTGCCGGGAACATCGGTTTTAAATTCGTTTCGTAAGCTATACAACTGTAATCCTATCTCCTGAGCAAACAGGTTTAAGGAAATAAGTGATACAGTGCACAAAGCAATAAGCCTGGTAAAAATGAAGGGAACTTTCATATTAATATTTTTTGAAATTTTGGATGTCATTGATAATTTTTGAAAGCTTAATATAGCGGAAACAGCTTTTTGGAAGCACTTGAATGTAAAAGTAGATCGGCGCGCAAATTATTGTTTTTTTAGTTGATCAACCATCCAGTTATTTGTCTTCTCATTTTGTTCAGGGTAAGTCCAGTGTCCTGTTTCTAAAGCAAGGAACAACTGTTTAGGTGCCGTAATAACATTATAAGCTGAATAAGTTGAAGTGGGTGGACAAGTCTCATCATTAAATCCCCAGGAATACATTCCCGGAACCTTTAACAACCTGGCAAAATTTACTACATCGTAGTACTGAACCGTATTTAATTTTTCTTTCGTGTTATTGTAGGCAACATTGTTTTTAGCAAATAAATGAGGCCATCCGCCTGCCCGTCCATTCAAATAACCGGTAACATCGCTTATGGCTGGATAAAAGGATACTAAGTATTTAACACGGCTATCTAAAGCAGCAGTAACAATTGATAAAGCCCCGCCCTGGCTGCCACCTGCTACTCCCAAATGCGTTCCGTCATACTGCGGCAGGCTAACTAAAAAGTCGTTCGCCCGGATACAGCCTACATACACTCTTTTATAAAAATACCTGTCACGATCATCAAGGTTATAACTGGGGTAATCATTTAAAACAGATGAACCCAAACTTGTATAAACATTAGCATCCATGTTAACAGGTATTCCATGAATACCAATTTCAAAAGTTATTACACCTTTTTCAGCAGTAGCGATATCGCCGGCATAAGGTCTTACGCCAGCTCCCGGAACCCTCAATAGGGCCGGATATTTGCCTTCTTTTTTTGGTACGCATAAGATCCCATACAACCGGGTACCCACCCGGTAGTTTTGAAGATTTACATGATATACATTTACGTTTTCTGTACAGCGTTCGGGTAACAATGTCATTCTTGCATCCATCGGTATTTTTGCAAGATCTGCTTTTGCCTTGTCCCAAAACTGAACAAAGTCTGCAGGATTTTTTTCGGTGGGTTTTATTGCTTCAGGTTCAAAACCGGCAGTGGCAAGGTTGCGGTATTCTTTGTCATCCACAGAAGCAACAACAGTACAGCGTAGAAAGCCCGGTGTTTTTAGCGTGCCTCCGTTGACGGTAATTTTTCCTTCAGCCAGGTTTAATGAATCTCTTTTAGAAGGTTCCATCTTTTCAGGCCCTATCTCATATTTTATTTTCGCATTCGCAATCGGATTACCGAACCGTAAAACCGTTATTGTAAATTTCACCTCTTCTCCTGTTTTATATATCCAGTCTTTATGATCTGGTGCAACTACCACCTTCACCAATTGGTTTGGCGGTTGACTGTGAGCAACAAGAATACTTAAGGATAATAAGATAAGCAGGTTGCAAAAAATAAGTTTTGATTTCTTCATATGGTTTTGATTATAAGCTAGGTAAAGTAAAATGTACAAGAGCACGGCAAGAGAAGTATTAAAATTATTATCCTCCTGTTTCGTAACTAACAACGTCCTGCACCAATAACGCCAAACCCCTTTACCTGCCGTTCTAATCCTCTTCCAGT
>MWYU01000149.1 GCA_002050375.1 Chitinophagales bacterium 62-2 | reverse complement strand
AGGGGTAATTTCCTTGTCGGTAAATTCTATTTTCAAGTCAGCCATCAAGATAGATTTTCTTACAGCTAAAGTCGCGAAGTTTTATAACAACTATGAAAACTAAAACCAATACCAGTATGAGTTTCAGGAAAAAAATCTCTAATGACAGTCATTAGAGGGTTTAGACTAATGAATATTTTGGGTTAAAAATAAAGCCATCCTGTTTTTTTCAGGATGGCTTCGACAATTTATGATACTTTAATTAATTGTCCTTATCTAAAGTAAGTGCAGCGGAAAGATATTCAGCATTTAACCGGGCAATATTGGTAAGGCGAATTTCTTTAGGGCAAGCAGCTTCGCAGGCTCCTGTGTTTGTACAGGCTCCAAAACCTTCTTTGTCCATTTGTGCAACCATATTAATAACTCTTGTTTTTCTTTCAGGAGCACCTTGTGGTAATAGTGCAAGGTGAGAAACCTTAGCTGAGACAAACAACATAGCAGAAGAATTTTTACAAGCGGCTACACAAGCGCCGCAACTTATACAAGCTGCTGCAGCAAATGCTTTGTCAGCATCGTTTTTGTTAATGGGTATGGCATTACCATCAACAGCATTACCTGTATTTACGCTTATATAACCGCCTGCCTGTATAATACGGTCGAACGCAGAACGATCAACAACAAGATCTTTCACAACAGGAAAGGCATTTGCTCTCCAAGGTTCAACCACAATTGTTTCGCCGTCTTTAAATGCACGCATGTGCAATTGGCAAACAGTAGTTGCTTTCCACGGTCCGTGCGGTTTTCCATTAATGTACATAGCGCAGGAACCACAAATACCTTCGCGGCAATCATGATCAAAAGCAATAGGTTCTTTGCCTTCGTTAATAAGGTTTTCATTCAGCACATCTATCACTTCAAGAAAAGACATCTCTGAAGAAATATCTTTAACCTGGTAAGTTTCAAAACCACCTTTTGCCGTCTTGTTTTTTTGACGCCAGATTTTTAAGGTGAGATCCATGTTATAGTGTTCCATACAACTTTTTAAATTGTTTCAGTACAAACGATGTTTTTTGTTTCTAAATTTCCATTTAGCCTTGCTCGTAATTTTTTATAATTATTTGTAAGCATATCTGGAGCATATACCTTAGTCGGAATTATTTTAGCTTTAAGAGTATACTCCAATAAGTCACTGCTTAAAATGTCTAAAGTTGAATTTAATTGATTAACTGCTTTTAATATGTCTGAACCCTTGCATTCAATAAAATATGCTATTCTAACTTCTTCAATAAGAAATAGATAATCACATTTTTCTTCTCTTATTCTTAATTTCAATAAGCAATCATCAACTATAAATCCATTAACAATCTTATTTCCATTGTTGATCAAAATAAACTTTGTCTTTTTGCCCCAAGCTACAAGCTCTGTATTCTTTGAATTAAATAAACACTTTCCGCAAATACATTCATGTTCTTCAATTATCCTCATCATTAGCTACTTATCTTCATTTATTCCTAACTCAATATCCTGCAATAAATCAAATTGACTATTCAGTTTTCGTGAAACTTCATCTATTTTCTCGGCTTTTATCATACCTTCTTCTCTATCAAAAATATCTTCACATTCACCATTTGGTAACATCATATAAACTGAAACGTCCTCTGGGTTTACCCAGTATTTCTTTTCAATTATCTTATCTGCTTCGTCGTTAAATAATTGTCCAACTTTATAAGCATACATCATATTATTAAGTGAGGTTAATATGTATGGACTATGAGTGGTAATTAATAACCGATACTTATAATATATTTTTCCAGAATCTTCTTTAATAGCAATTTCTTTGCTGATATGTTTAAGCAACTTATGTTGCGTTTCAGGAAAACAACTAAGTTCAGGTTCTTCAATTATTAAGTACCCTATTAACTTATTAGAATCTTGAGAATGAGAACGTTTGATTCTTCCATGCCCTGTAATACTATTAAATACCGTTAACAGGCTTACACTTCCTTGTATTCCGCTTGAAGCATCCTGAGTTGGGATTTCTTTACCGGAAGGTAGTATTATAATATCTTTATTGTCTTTATAAGTGTATTTTATTCCAAGAATAGCGCTATAGTCAAAAGATGTTTGCTCTTTTCTTGCTTTCTGAAATTTATCCCCAAATCTTAAAAACAATTTGGGCAGAGAAGTTCCTGTTTCTATTAATGCAAATAAAGAATTTGCCAGAGTAATTACTAAAATTCTTTCAGCAGGTATATAATTTAGGTTATTGTATATGCTCTCCTCAAGTAAAGGTTGTCGTTGCTTTTTTATTATAACAGTTTTGTTGTTCAGTTCCAAAGAATATAGCTCACACAAGTATCGAATTTCAGTGTTATCATAGAAATAATTTTGAATTTCAACTAATTTCAAATGCTCAAAAAATAATTGTGTTTCACGGTTTATTATTTCGTCCTCTGAAACATTAAATAATTCTATGAAAAAGGTGCTTCGAAGTACTGTTAATAGTTTAGCAACTGTACTTTTCCCCGTTCCCTGATCTCCAATAAGCACATTAAATCTGCCAAGTTCTAACTCAACAGATTTAATAGGCCCAAAGTTTTTTATGACTAATTTTTCTTTCAATGAAATTACTTATAACTCCGCTGGCTCGGCTTAACC
>MWYU01000002.1 GCA_002050375.1 Chitinophagales bacterium 62-2 | reverse complement strand
ATTTATTTGTTATCATGATTGGAAGCATGCAAAACTTAAAAACGGAGAAAAATAAATTCATTCAGCCATTAGCTGTTGCCCACCGCATCACCTCAATTGATCTTTTGCGGGGTATTGTAATGATCATTATGGCTTTAGACCATACTAGAGATTATTTTCATGCTGATGCTTTTATGTTTGATCCCACCGATCTTTCTAAAACCAATGAATTGCTTTTTCTTACCCGCTGGATCACTCATTTTTGTGCACCGGTATTTATGTTTCTTTCAGGCACTTCTGCTTTTTTTGTAGGCAGAAGAAAAAGTAAAAATGAGTTAGCAAAATTTTTACTCACCCGGGGCTTATGGTTGATCCTGCTGGAATTAACTATTGTAACTTTTGGGTGGTATTTTGATTTATCTTTTTCCAATATTGATTTTAATGTCATCTGGGCTTTAGGCGCCAGCATGGTAGTGTTAGCTGGCTTGATTTACCTGCCTTTTATTGGCATTATCACTATAGGGGCAATATTAATAGGAGCACATAATTTATTGGATAATGTGCAGGTTACAGGGAATACTATTCAGGCTTTCGGATGGAGCCTGCTTCATAAAACAGGCGAATTTAAATTTTTTGGACGAATCTTTTTTGTAGGCTATCCAATTTTGTCATGGGTGGGTGTAATGGCTTTGGGATATTGTTTTGGAAAATTATATAACCCTTCCATAGAGGCAGTAAGAAGAAAAAAGATTTTAATAATATTAGGTAGTGCTATAATTATTTTATTCATCTTATTAAGAGCTATAAATATTTATGGTGACCCCCGCCCATGGTCATACCAGGCTTCAGCAGCATTCACTTTTCTTTCCTTTATCAATGTATTCAAGTATCCACCTTCTTTACTTTATATATTAATCACCCTGGGGCCTGCAATATTATTTTTAGCATGTGCAGAAAAACCGCTGAACCGGCTTTCAAAAATGGTGAGTGTTTTTGGCAGGGTTCCCATGTTCTATTATATCCTGCATTTGTACCTGATACACGCTTTGGCTGAAATAGCAGCTTACTTTACCGGCTTTAAATGGAGTGATAAAACAATATGGATGAATGCTAATCCGGAGCTGAAAGGATATGGTTTTTCTTTAGGCACTACTTATTTATTTTGGATAGGCATTGTAATAATATTATACCCTTTGTGCAGATGGTACGACAGGTACAAAACAGCACACAAAGAAAAATGGTGGTTGAGTTATTTATAAATAGTAAATCCGGTTGAATGGGCATGGCGGAGTGTGACGTATTGGAAGAGGCAGCCAATGAAAAAAACAATTGTGGGAAAGATCATTCCATAAATAATTATTCTGCTTATTTTATTTGTTATCATGATTGCAAGCACACAAAACTTAAAAACGGAGAAAAATAAATTCTTTCAGCCATTAGCTGTTACCCGCCGCATCACTTCAATTGATCTTTTGCGGGGTATTGTAATGATCATTATGGCACTGGATCATACAAGAGATTATCTTCATGCCGATTCGTTGCGCTTTGAACCGACCGACCTGGAGCAAACTAATGTTATACTTTTTTTCACCCGGTGGATAACACATTTTTGTGCGCCTGTATTTGTATTCCTTGCAGGCACTTCAACTTTTCTTTCGGGCCAGCGCAAAACAAAAACAGAACTTTCAATTTTCTTATTAAAAAGAGGACTCTGGCTGATACTTCTTGAATTGACTATTATAAGTTTTGCCTGGTCGTTTAATATTAATATGCCATTTACAGGCTTACAGGTGATATGGGCATTGGGAATAAGTATGATTTCATTAGCAGCTTTAATTCACCTTCCAAAAAAAATCATTCTTATCATAGCAATAATTATTGTTGCCGGTCACAACCTGCTCGATGGTATTCACTTCAATGGTTTTGCCTGGGCTGCATTGCATGAAGAAAAACTTTTTCGTATTAATGCGACACACCTTGTTCGAGTTACGTATCCGGTTTTGCCATGGATCGGTGTAATGGCTTTAGGTTATTGCTTTGGAAGTCTGTATACATCAAATATAAATGCAGCAAGGAGAAAACAATGGTTATTGGTTATCGGATCATCTGCAATTTTTGTTTTTATTCTTCTTCGTCTCATCAATGTGTATGGAGATTTGCATCCCTGGACTGAACAAAAATCTATAGCATTTACTGTTCTGTCTTTTTTAAATACTAACAAGTACCCGCCTTCATTATTATATATCCTGATGACCATTGGCCCTGCTTTTATTTTTCTTGCTTTTGCAGAAACAATATCAGGCAAACTTGCTCAAGCCGTCATTCATATAGGCCGGGTTCCTATGTTTTATTACATTTTGCATCTTTATCTTATCCATCTGATTGCCATGCTGGCTGCTCAATTATCTGGCTATAGCTGGAGTGATATGATATTGCAACGCAGAACATGGGTAGATCCGCAATTAAAGGGCTATGGGTTTTCATTAGGGTTTACTTATCTTGTATGGATAGGTATTGTCCTTTTGTTATATCCTTTGTGTAAGTGGTACGACAGGTACAAAACAGCACATAAAGAAAAATGGTGGCTGAGTTATTTCTGACTTAAAAAAAAATTAATCATAATATTTATCATGATCGCTATAACCAAAACATAACAACTGCTG
>MWYU01000191.1 GCA_002050375.1 Chitinophagales bacterium 62-2 | reverse complement strand
GGTAAATTTTTGATTTATATGCAGGCTATACGTTTTCTTACCGATTATTTAAATAATGATGCTTATTATGGATCGAAATACGAGGGGCATAACCTGATGAGAGCAAAAAATCAAATAGTGCTTCTGCGACGCTTTATTGAAAAAGAACAGGTACTCAACAGAATTGTTAGAGACATTGTATTACCAGGTAAATTTTAAAAATGAACATTAAGACCTAAACCTAATCCGAAGGTATTAACATACGTTTTCACCGGGCCGTCTTTAGTAATTGATGATAAAGCAAACCGGGCAGACGGTAATAAGCTTATGCCAATTTTTCTGTTAACATTATAAACAAAGTCCGGACGAACAGATACGTCAAAGTACGCCGGTTTTAATCCTTGAATATCACCTGTAGTTGTATTTTGATTTCCTCCTGCGGCAACCAGCACTGTTTCGATTTTCTTTTTTTTATAAAATTAGCCGCAATCGCTATTGCCGGATTAAAACTGAATTTTCCCCCAGCAAGATGATATCGGAGACCTGAAGGAACAGACAGGTACTGCAAGGTTGTTGTTGCAGATAAAGCCCTGATAGAATCTCCGGAAGAAGGGCGGTTACCGCCGCCCCCGGGGCCAACTGGTCCTTTTGAAGTAACGTATGCATATCCTGCTGAACAGCTAATGCGATAATTTACATTACCCCTGTTATCTGCCTACCGTTAGGACACATTTAATCGAAATTCTGTAGCCAGTCGCCAGCCTTGGTAAATGGCTGTAAACTTATCTAATCCTTTCTTTAATACTATGGGTCCCGGTGGTCGTTTACTGTTGTAATTTTTCCATCCTCCCAATCTTGCTATTATCCATGTTGCCCACGACAAATTTTTGGGGTTGCTTTTGTTTTTACTTTTTTCGGTATCTCCTTGTAAAGTAGTGTTTATCTGCTCTAAGCACTTGATTTCCCCTTCGTCAAATACTTGTTCTATTGGCTGGCTTTCTTCATTGTTATAAGCTAACAGCAGTTGCATAACTCTTAATGCTGAATTAAGTATCATTACCGTTAACTTTCTGATGGCCCAACCACTTTCAAGTTCACTTGATTCTATCTTAAAACCTTTCTTTTTTAATAACCGGAACAACTGTTCTATATACCATCGTTGCCTGTAATTATTGACAATCTTTATAGCATCTTCATAGGTGCTTACCGTATGAGTAGTTAATATCCGCCACAACACCGAAGTTCCTTCAGGGCCGTTGACTTCGCGTACTTCCACTGCATGAAGTTCTACTTTATCGGCTATCTCTGTTTTCTTTAACGATTGAGGTTTTGCTATAGCTAATTTACAAAACCGCACTTCTACATTTGCCGTTCTGCTTTCTATTCCTTTGCGAATATCTTTTACCAATTCTATACTATAGGTGCCTGCTGAAGGTTGGGCTGCTAAATGTTCGAATAATTTACCTCCATCAGATAATCTTCTGTTATCACGACTGCGTATAATTAAATGCGTTCGCTCATCTGGTATACTTGCAAACTGTTCATATATATCGCCTTCTCTGTCTTCAATAAATGTAACAGATGCAGCCTTCGATAAGTGTTGCTTGCTTTGCAGGCAGGCTTTTATCCATTTGTAGGATTCCTTCTCTTCTATTGGCAGTTTCTTATAATCCCTTTGCTGCTTATCTTCCTTCTCTTCATCGCGGTGCCATAGTTGAATATCGGAAAAACCCAGGCAGGTTTCACTATGAGCATCCAGCACCAAACTGCCATGAAGGAAAAATCCCAAATCTTCATTATTTCCCGTTAAACCTATACCAGTGCCACGTTCAATACGATTGCGGTGATTGTCCAGATTTATTTCGGTGGTGTCCTGTATCACCAGCACTTCCTTACCCTGGCATAAATAGCTGCTTCTTTCTTTGGCTGTATCTATCAATATCTTTTCTTCTACTTTCTCATTGGACAAAAAACGGTAGGATGCTTTTTGTTCAGCTTCTGTCATCGTAATCTCATGTACGCTGCTGGAGCGGCCAAAATATAATATTGATGAGAGTTGTTCAGCACGTTTATCTAAACGCTTGTCGCTGAACTTGCCCCTGTAATTCTCTCTTTGACTAATACTCATATCGTTTTGCTCCAAAATTAAATGCATATTTGTGTCCTAACGGTAGCCCTTTTGGGGAGGAGGAAGACAGCTTATCAAAAAACAGCAGGTTTGTTTTTATGCCGGTATAAGGGGCAAACACGCCATTAGGTAATCGCACAATGGTATGCAGGTTGCACTTTTCGAGCAGGTTTTCTTTTATACGGGTGGCTACGCCTTCGCCAAACAAAAAGCCATCGGGCAATACCAGTCCGCAACGTCCGCCATCTTTTAGCAGGTGAATGACCAGCGACATAAACAGGTTGGCTGTTTCGCGGGTACGGTATTGTGCAGGAAAATTATTTTCTACACCATCTTCTTCCATACCGCCAAAAGGGGGATTGGTAACAATGATGTCTACCCTGTGTTTGTTGCTCCATTCGGTCCAGCTACGGTTGAGCAGGTTGTCGTGTTGTATAACCGGTACTTCTATGCCATGCAAAATAAGATTGGTAGTGGCAAGCATGTGGGGCAATGGTTTCTTTTCGACACCTGTGATGCCCATTTGCAACTGCTGGCG
>MWYU01000323.1 GCA_002050375.1 Chitinophagales bacterium 62-2 | reverse complement strand
GGTGATACTTTTGTTCCATGGGTGCACTTCTCGGCTCAATCTCGCTTGAGGTATGAAATAACATTAGCTTGCCATTAAGAAGTGCCTGTTTATATTTAATCTCAGTTTCCGGGGTGATGTTGTTGCGCAGAAAAAGGTTAATACCATTAAACTCGTCAATAAAAACACTTGCAATCCGGTCCTCATAATTAGTAGCAGTTAGAGGTGTCCATGGTGTACCGGGTTCAACTCCATTTGGTGTTACCCACTTGCTCAATAAGCGTTCCTCCTCCGGTACAAGAAAATGCTCAGTACCTAAAGCATTAAAATTCATTCTTACCCCTGCTAACACAGGTAAATATTTCGATTGCTTTAAATGGGTGGCATAAGCCTTAATAAAATTTATATAAGCCTCTATAAAGGTAGGGTGCCAGTACATCAACGATCCCTGGTTGTCGTCTATCTGGTGGCTTAATTTTTCAGGATGATGTGGTATAACATCATACATCCAGAGTGGCTTTTTACCTCCGTTAACCTGAATGGTTGTCATTTTATTTTCAGTCCTAAATTGCCGTAACTGCTTGTCTATTTCTGAAAAATCATACTGTCCTTTAGCAAGCTCAACATCTGCCCATTGAACCGCTATTTGGCCGCCTTTAATATATGGCAAATTTAAGGCGTCCTTATTTTTACCGTACCAAATAGCATATATTCCCCTTGCAGCAGGTGGTTTAACGTTAGGTTCTGTTTGAGCGAAAACATGCTGGGATAAGAAACACAACCCTAACAAAATAAGAGGAAGACTAAACGAATTCCTTTTAAGGAAAACAGATAAGCTGATATTAGTAGTTATTTTGGCCACGAATTTTATCAATGATAGAATTACAAGTATCGCTTATTCACCATTACTACCTGGCCGATTTTCTGAAGGTGCATTAGCTGCATTTACCTTTGGCATCCACTCAGCCAGTTGTTTCTTTAGCCCTGCCAATTTTGGGTCTGATGCAAGATTTTTCCATTCGTGCGGGTCTGTGTTATGGTCGTACAATTCTTCGCCACCATTATTATATCTTGTATATCTCCAGCGCTCCGTTCTTACAGAATGGTTATTTCGTTGCCATGTAGTAACTGAAGGATGATTCCATTCGAGTTTCGGATTTTTTAAAAGAGGCAAAATACTTACCGCTTCCAAACCTTTTCTTGCAGGAAAATTACACATATCAATTAAAGTTGGATAAACATCCATCAGGTTAACGGTACGGTTACATACACTATTGGGCTTAACCATACCAGGCGCGGAAATAATTAAGGGCACATGGGTTGATTCTTCCCATAAAGCGAATTTGCGCCAGTGCTCTTTTTCTCCCAGGTTCCAGCCATGATCTCCAAACAATACAACAATAGTATTTTGTTTGTATTTACTCTTATCAAGAGCATCTAATAAGCGGCCAATCTGTGCATCGGCAAAAGTGATACTTGCTATATAACCTTGCACAGCATTCTCCCATAAATTATTTTCCGTAATGCGTTTGTGATCACCTTGCTGCCTGGCCATCTTTACTCCTTCGGGGGGAACATCACCAAGGTCATTTGGTATAACCAATGGCCTTTTCACGTTTGCCAGCGGATACATATCAAAGTATTTTTGAGGAACATACCACGAAAGGTGTGGCTTAATAATACCAACCGCCAGAAAGAATGGTTTGCTATGATCCTGCTGAAGATACTCAATGCCGCGTTGAGCAATTTTAAAATCAGCCATCAAACTGTCCTCAACATCAAGTGGTCCCCAGTCGAAGGGCTGACGACCTGCAACACCTTTTACTTTCTTTTTAGCATCAGGCGGTTCAAGTGATTTAGGTACCGGATAAAATACAGGCCATGAAGCCTTCTCATTGTATACATCATGAAATATCTTTCCTGTTCCCATAACATCATAACCATTTTGAGTAAAACATTGCGGAATGGTTACTGCATTGGGTATTACAGGACGCCAGGGCTGATCATTTAAATATACTCCCGACGTGGATGGGCGCACTCCCGTTAACATACTTGCCCTTGAAGGATTACAGGATGGAGCCGAACAATAGGCTCGTGTAAAAAGCATCCCCTGTTTGGCTAACCGGTCTATGTTAGGCGTTTTAACTCCGGCATGTTTGCCGTATGCCCCTACCCAATCGTTAAGGTCATCAACTGCTATAAACAAAACGTTGTATGGTTTTTTTTGCTGTGCATGGCATAAGGTGCAGGCTAATAAAATAAGAAATAACAGCCCTTTCTTAAACCTGAAATTGTTTGAATTTATAACCATTTTTGATGATGTAAAATTTAGCATGGGTTATTTATTTATGCTTTTATAAAAGGAAGGTAATGCTGCATTTAAACCACCTGCAGGGTCTTTAGGAAACTCAGCCCTTTTCATCATAGTAATTACTTTATCAAAATATTGGGGCTTGATTAACCAGAATATATAGTTGAGATGTAATCGGTCTTTGCCAAATTTATATATCTGTTCAACCGAAGGCTTTACAACAACACCGTCATATTTTTCACTCTTGCTGTAAGTATAATCCTGCGATTGTACTGCAGCGCCTAAGGGAACAAAACCGGCAAGGCTGTCATAGTATTGATATACTCCTGCCTTCGGATCGTTTAATCCCCTTGAAT
>MWYU01000271.1 GCA_002050375.1 Chitinophagales bacterium 62-2 | reverse complement strand
GTAATAAGGCGTAGGTGGCAAGCCTTGTTTTCCATTGAGATATTCGCTCCATGGCTCGTATTGCGAAGGATAAAATGCATCGCTGACAGGTCTTATTTGCATAACCACTGCATTCATTCCATTGCGTTTATGCATGTCGAGCAGTCGTGTGTATTCTGCTTTTTGCTCTTCAACAGGTAACCCTTTTTTGCTGGGCCAGTCTATGTTCTCAACGGTAGCAATCCATACCGCTCTAAATTCAAATTGTGGAGATAGTTGTGCAAATATTTGTGTAGAAATTATAATAGAGAATATGCAAAAAAATAAAGTCCTCATGGGCTCGAAGATAATAGTAAATAGTTTTTGGGCTGAATGTAAGACTATGGTTTTTCTCTTAGCTTATCTAATAAAGCGTTAAGAGTTTTCGTTTCTTCCAAACTTAGAGACGCAGCGATGGAATCTAACTTGTCGTCCTGCTTATCCAACTTCTCTAACAGTACTGTGCCTTTTGCTGAGATAGTAATATCAACGAGGCGTTTATCGTACGAGGAAGTCTGTTTGTTAACCAGTTCTTTTTTTAAAAGTCGTTCAACGATACGACTTGTATCACTCATTTTATCGAGCATACGTTCTCTTATCTGTAAGGTAGAAAGAGGTTTTTGACTGCCGCGAAGGATACGTAAAATATTGTATTGCTGAGGGGTAATATCTGCACTTTCCAGTAACTGTTTTATCTTTTCCACTACACAGTTAGAAGTGTAGACTAAATTCATTATTAGCTTGTGATACTCATTACGGAAAGAAGATTGTTGAATTTCTTTTTCAATACCCATTGCAGTGGTTTTAGCAAAAGTATTGGATTAGGAGTTGATTATATAAAATAATTGAATTACATATATTCTATTTTAATCTTCCCAAACTTTTAAACCTTCGCTGCAATTGGCGCAGATGTCGATGTTTTTTCGGCTGGTCATAATGTCTTTTCGAAACTGTTTATAGTTCTCATTGTTCCAAACCTCTTTATAAGATTGCACCTGGAGATTACCCAAACGATGAGCGGCATCTTTATCAAAACAACAGGGAACCACAAGCCCGTCCCACGATATAACGTTGCCCTGCCACAACTTCCAGCAATGATTACCTAAGCCACTTTTCGATTTCATTTTGCCATCTTTTCCTTTGCGGTAACGGCTGTATTTCTCTATGGTGGGAATTAACTGGTTGGGATCGTTCTCATAATCGTACACCTGAGCAGTTTTAAACCTTACCTGGTCAACGCCAATTTCTTTGGCTATCTTTTTTATCTCCTCAATCTGATGCTCGTTATGTTTAACCACCAGAAACTGAAAGAACACAAAAGGTGTTTTGCTTTTTAATTCTTTCTTCCACTTAACAATGTTTCGTGCGCCTTCCATTACCTTTTCGAGGTTGCCACCAACGCGGTATTGTTTGTAAACGTCCTGCGTAGTTCCGTCGATAGAAATGATAAGCCGGTCAAGACCGCTTTCCACTGTTTTCTTAGCTTTTTCATCGGTGAGATAGTGAGCGTTGGTGCTGGTGGCAGTATAAATTCCTTTATCAGTTGCATACTTCACCATATCCAAAAACTCTGTATTCAAATAGGGCTCTCCCTGAAAGTAAAAGATGAGGTAGGTAAGTTCTTTATAAATATCATCTATAGTGCGGCGAAAGAAATCCTTCTTCAACATGCCAGTTGGACGGGTGAATGCGCGTAACCCGCTTGGGCATTCGGGGCAGCGTAAGTTGCAGGATGTGGTAGGTTCAAATGAAACAGAAATAGGGTATCCCCACTGAATCGGTTTTCCCATTAAACGGCTAAGCCTGTAGCTGCTCCAAACCTTCATTGCGTTTATTGCACGGCGGGGAGTAACTTTAGAAAGCAGGTTAAGACTGTCGTCTACATTGAAATACGGCATAAGGGTGTAAAATTAAGCCAGTGACATTAATTGTAAGGGTAAATTTTGGAGGCTCAGTAAAAGGATAATGTTCCGATTACAACGTTTGCCTATACCGTTACCCGTCTGGTCTTTGTTTGGGTAGTCTTCTTACTGTTGGTATGCTTTGCTTTCTTTTTGGCTTTCTCACTATAGATGAATTCGCTAATGGCCGCTCGTTCCTCATTTGACAGTGGCTCGCTTTGAATGATAAAGTCAACACCTTTTGGTTCTTTTATGTGTCCCATTGTTTTTAGTTTTTAAAGTATTTGTCAATCAACACTTCGGCAGAATGTGTAGGAATAATCATCCGGTGGCCGCCGAAATGATAGGCTCCTAACGTTTTCTCATAATGCCGAATTAGTTTTGTTTTAGCCGTAAAGGCAACAAAGTTGATATGTACTTGCCAGCAGTGGATATTGAGAAACATACTCGTTTTATAAATTTCTAATCTTAACCGGCAATTTAACAGTGCTGTTATTTTCTACCGTAAACCTGTTCTCATTAAAAGTGGGCGCTCCTGCAAATGGAAGTTTATTTTTTGATGCACCATATCCTTCTTTAGGAATTCCTACGAAGTTCTTATCAATTTTGTTGTTGCTGTTTTCGTCGTGAAAAACAAAAAGAGCATAATTACCGACAGGTACATTTTGGAAAGTTGTCTGCGCATTTTTATTTTTAACAGTTACAGTTTCACAAGCGTAGGGTTGTCC
>MWYU01000319.1 GCA_002050375.1 Chitinophagales bacterium 62-2 | reverse complement strand
GCCTCAGCCATGGTTACCAACTTAATGCAATGAGAGCAAGTTCTTTACTCACCCAGACATACGAGTCTCAAAACAACACAGACAGCACCCTGAAATACATGAAGATCATGCTAGCTATAAAAGACAGTGTTTTCAGCCAGGCAAAAATGCAGCAGTTTCAATTGATTGCTTTCGATGAACAACAACGGCAACAACAACTAAAAGCTACCGAAGAGCGGTATCAAAATACAATAAAGCAATATGCTTTGATGACGGCATTGGCTATATTTTTATTACTTGCATTTATTCTTTACCGCAACAATCAGCAAAAGCAAAAAGCCAATGCGTTGCTGCAACAACAAAAAGAAAAAGTAGAGCAAACACTTACCAAACTGAACGCCACCCAAGCCCAACTCATTCACTCAGAAAAAATGGCAAGTCTTGGTGAGCTTACTGCAGGCATTGCACATGAGATTCAAAACCCTTTAAACTTTGTCAATAACTTTTCTGATGTTAATAAGGAATTGCTGACAGAATTAAAAGACGAAGCCGACAAAGGAAATATTGATGAAGTAAAAGCAATTGCAAACGATGTAATAGATAATGAAGAAAAAATAAACCATCACGGCAAAAGAGCAGATGCTATTGTAAAAGGAATGCTCCAACATTCCCAAACAAGCAGTGGTAAAAAAGAACCAACTGATATTAATGCTTTAGCAGATGAATATTTACGATTAAGCTATTATGGCTTAAGAGCTAAAGACAAAGATTTCAATGCAGATTTTAAAACAAACTTTGATGAAAGTATTGGTAAGATAGAAGTAGTACCACAAGACATTGGCAGAGTATTGCTGAACTTATACAACAATGCTTTTTATTCGGTAAATGAAAAGAAGAAAACAGCCTCCCCACCCTTCAAAGGAGGGATTGAAAGTTTCCAAAAAGAGTACGAACCCACTGTTACAGTTACTACTTCTTTTAATCCCCCTTCGGGGGACAAGGGGGCTGGAATTTCTATTTCCGTAAAAGATAATGGCGTTGGCATTCCTCAAAAAGTATTAGATAAGATATATCAGCCATTCTTTACAACGAAACCAACAGGGCAGGGAACGGGATTGGGTTTATCATTAAGCTATGATATTGTAACGAAAGGGCATGGTGGGGAACTTAAGGTGGATACGAAAGAAAAGGAGTATACACACTTTACAATCAACTTACCGATTTAATCTATAGAATAAATATGCAAAGAGATATTAGTAAAATTGTCTTATCGATTACTATTCTTTTCCTTACTCGTATACCTACAGTCTCCCAGGTTCGTTTGGATACTGCAGTATTAAGAAAAGTTGTTGCCTCCGAAATAGATGATTCTACTAAGATGGTCGCGCATCTAAGTTTAGGCAAATATTATGTTGATAACAATAATGACAGCAGCATAGCTCACACACAACAGGCATATCTGTTAGCGTTGAAATTAAAATCAAAAAAGTATGAAGCCCAGACATTAGACGTGTTAGGGGCAGCTCTTCTACGGAGAGGAAATGTGGACGAGGCACTAGGCTATTTATTAAAAGGATTGAAATTATTTGAATCGCAGCAGGAAAAAACCTTCCTTATAGTTAGCAACCGAAACATCGCGGCCGTGTACAAAAGCCAAAATGATACAGCTAAGGCACGACAGTATTACATTAATGCCCTACGTATCAAACCTAGAGGCAGCCTTGATTCGCTCCTCCGCAGTTGGGCATTGATGGATCTTGGTGATCTATATTTAAAAATGAATAAGCCGGACTCGGCCCTGTATTACGCTCAGCAATCTTTTAATATTGGTATCAAGATGCCGGGTTTGTACATCAAAAAGTATTTACCCCTTGCTTTAAATACTATTGGAAGAATACATCAGCAAACAAAAAAATACAACGAAGCTTTAGTAAAATACAAACAGGCACTGCAAACGGCGTTTGCCAATTCTAATCTTCAGGCAGCTGCTGATAATTACATGTCCATTGCATTCCTATATAAGGAAACCAACAATCTGGATTCGGCGTTTTATTATGCCAGGCAAGCATTTACCATTTCACAGCAGGTAAACAATCCATATGCTATTGAAGTTTCCAGCACTTTTTTAAAAAATTATTTTAAAGAGAAAAACAGGTTAGACAGTGCCTTCGTTTACCAGGAAATAATGGGAGCGGCAAAAGACAGCTTATTGAGTCTTGAAAAGATTCGGCAGGTACAAAACATTTCATTTAATGAACAACTCGAGCAGCAAAGAATTATTGCCGCTCAAGCCGATTTAAGGAACAAAATAAAAATATACCTTCTTATTGCCGGCTTAATCATTTTACTTCTGTTTGCCATTGTGTTACTGCGCAGCAACCGTCGCAAACAAAAAGACAAAATAAAAATTGAAAAGACGTTAGCGGAGCTCAAAGCAGCGCAGTCCCAATTGATACAATCGGAGAAGATGGCTTCCCTTGGCGAACTTACCGCAGGCATCGCCCATGAAATTCAAAATCCTTTAAACTTCGTCAATAACTTCTCTGATGTTAATACAGAATTAATTAATGAATTGAAGAATGAAATTAATACTGGAAATAATCAGGAAGCTGTTCTAATTGCTAATGATATTGAAGAGAACGAACAAAAAATAAACCATCACGGCAAACGTGCAGATGC
>MWYU01000353.1 GCA_002050375.1 Chitinophagales bacterium 62-2 | reverse complement strand
CGGGCAGAGAAATAGAAATCTTATCCATGCTCTCCAAGGGGATGAGCTATAAAATGATCGCGAATGCGGGTAATATTACTTTCCATACTGTAAACTCTCACCTGAAAAAAATTTACGAAAAGCTGCATGTTCATTCTGGGACCGAAGCGGTGGCAAAAGTGTTTTCAACAGCAAATCGGCTTGGCCTCGATAATCGAAAAGAACTTTGATAGTTTCCCAATGTCTCTCAAATCCGTTCATATCTGATACCACAAATTCCGATAAGGGACTTTTGCGTTTACTCTCCCTGTCTAGTTCGAGTTCGGTTATTAGAACCTGTAATGACTACGACAAGAAATAACTATTATAGCTTCGTTACTTATTGAATAAACTATTCTGTGTTCGTCATTTATTCTCCGGCTCCAGTAGCCCTTCAAATCACCTTTTAATCCCTCTGGTTTGCCAATGCCCTCTGTTGGGTTTTTTGTTATTGCGGCCAGTAATTCAAAAATCTTTTTAAGAAGCTTTAGATCATTCTTTGACCAGTAGTGCAAATCATCGAGAGCTTGGTTGTTTAAATTGATGTTTCTCATACTTCAGGTTCGTTGAGAAACATTGTTTTAAGCTCATTAAGATTGTATGTTTTTAAACCTTTGCCGTTGTTGACTTCTTCAACACTTTTCAAAAGTTTTTCTTTGCCTATTGCGTCAGAAAGTAAGTATTCTGTTTCATCCATTTCGTTGTCTTCATAAATGTGCACAGCCACTTTTTTGCCCTTAAAGGTTGATCTAATAAATTCTACAAGACTTGCATTTATTTCGTCTGCGTTACCTCTTAACAACGTGTCCATAAAATTGCTTTGGATCGAAGTTACAGAAAATAGAAGTTAGTGCTTTGTTGTGTGATCGTACGTATGCTTACCGCCTGAATAAGGTCCACTAAAGCCAAGTCTCTTTAGATAATTTATTAAGTCATTTCGCTTGATTGCTCGTATTTCAGGCATCAGGCAACTGATTTTACTTCCAGCGAAATGTTATTAATGACAGGAACAGGCAAGTTTTTATAAATGCTTAAAAGCAGCCAATCTTCAAGCACTGCTAACAATTCTTCACGGCATTCTTCTAAGGTGACTGCGCGCATATACTCCTTCAAAGCCGGGAACTTCACCATAATACACTTTGTCATCAGGCAGTAACTCATAATGAGCTCTGGGATAGACTGTTCCTTTCGTTGTTCGTTGATGGGGGCTTTTGCGGTACTGTGAACTTAGTAGGTGTTTAGCCGTCGTTGAGTGCTGGGTTGATTCCTATGCTATCTATGGCTGGGCTTCGGTTATCTGCAAAGTTGGGAATCACACCCTGCAGTGGCACCGCTGCAAGGAAGACTAACAAGGGCAAAAAACTTTACTTCTTTATAACTTTGGAATTTCTAGCTGCTTACAAATAAGCTCGCAAAGCTTTTTATCTAAAGTGGGATGGCGAGGAAGAGTAGTTTTCTTTCCGGTATTTTGGTTTCTATAAATATCATGCTTGCTTCCATGTCCATGAAAAAAGACATTGTTGCTTTCAAGATGCTTTATAAATTGGTTTCTTTTTACAGACATTATTGAAAAACTAATTCCTGCTGTAAAACAGGGTTACTGGTTTCATTATCCAGTCTCATATCATCAAGGTAATCATTAAGAGCATCAAGCGTGTTCTCTCTTGCTTCTTCGATGGAACTCCCCTGAGAAATAACTCCGGGCAATTCTTTTACAGTACCAACATAATATTCATCACCTCTCATTACAATCAATGTCAGTTTCATAAAATCGTTTTCTCAAATTTACAATATTTTCATATTGCAGATTTTCCCGTTCCTTTCGTTGTTCGTTGATGGGGCTTTTGTGGTACTGTGGATTGAGAATAGAGTTGAAACTTATCGTCTTTAGTAATTATTGCCAACTTCTCGGATTGAGCTGCGGCAAGGAGATATCTGTCAAAAGGATCGCGGTGGGTTTCGTGGAAATTAATATTGATATACGATTGAAAATGTTCGTCGCTTAACTCTAACATGTAGTAACCTGAAGAATAAATAGACTCAATAAACTCTGGAAATGAAATTTCAAACTCCTCTAATTTGCCAATCTTTTTCTTAATAGCTATCTCTAATAAACTGATTTTGCTTACCCAAAAATTATTTTCCTCCTCTTGTAAAATATTCCTGACTGTAGCCGACAATTTACTTTGCTTTCCAATTGCCCAAATGCAGGTATGTGTATCAAGCAAATAATTCATGTTTACATATATTCTTTTAAATCTTCAAGAGGTTCATTGAAGTCGTCGGTGTATCTATTTTACCTTCCAGCAATCCGAGTATAATTTTTTGCTTGCCTTTACTTTGCTGCTCTTTTTCATCAGTAAGAAATGTAACTAAAACCCTTGTGTGTGGTTTCACTGCTGGTTTTTCTTCCAAGACTATCTGACCATTTTCGTAAACGCCTTTTACTATCTGTAACATATAAAAAAGTTGTTTATTAAAGATACAAAACGAAATTTGCTGTTAGTAGTTGTTGGCAAGATGATGAAAAGAAAGTAACTCCCGATATGCATCGGAAAAAAATCAAGACAGGAACGATATACAACGTCCCGATTAAAATACGGGATAGACTGTTTCTTTCGTTGTTCGTTGGTGGGGCTTTTGTGGTAC
>MWYU01000129.1 GCA_002050375.1 Chitinophagales bacterium 62-2 | reverse complement strand
CTATCGGGGATTTCTTTTTTGCTTTAAGCAGTACTTCCGGTACCTGGAGCCTGAATGAAATTAAACAATGGCAAAAGCAGGCAGGCTTTATTCATTATAAAAAAGCATCTTTCCTAACCATTCCCGGATATGTAGCTATTACAGCAAAGAAGTAAGTAAAACTAAAATTGCGGAAGATTTATTTTCATACTTAGCGCGTGGAAGCAATAATATTAAAACAGCGGGAATTGTTAAAATTTTCTAAACAACTTTAGTAGCATTAGTAAAGTACGAAGCCAATCGTATATTTGATACGAATTAATTCGTACTATTTCATCATCAAAAACACTACCTGTTATGAAACAACATTTTTCAGCCACCAGACTTGTATTTATGCTTGCTTCAATTGTTATTATTATTGGGTTTTCAGCTTTTAGCCAAAAAGAAAAAAGTAGTCGATACTCCTTTCGAAAAGAAACAGATACACCAAACATTGATACTCCCACACCCCTCATTCATGATAGATATTTAAATGTAGGAGATATGGACAAGATTGATGCAGCAATAAAGAAATTAGAACAACAAATGGAAAGGCTTAACGAGCAAGTGAACAGGATGGATTTTAATAAAGTTCAAAAAGATGTGAATGATGCGATGCAAAAAGTTGATTTTGACAAAATAGAAAGGCAGATAAATGAGTCGTTAAAAAAAGTGGATTATCAAAAAATGAAAAAGGATTTAAGAGAGAGCATGGTTCAAGCAGAAAGCTTTGACAGAATTAAAGCCCAAATGGAAATGGCGAAAGCTCAGCTTGAAAGGCAAAGAGCAAACATGGCTATAAATAACAAAGACTTTAAAGTGGATGTGGATAAAGCAATGAGAAATGCAAAGGAAGCAATGTTGAAGGCCAAAGAAGAATTACAAAACCTGAAAGAGTTTACGAACGAATTGGAGAAAGACGGGTTAATTAACAAAAGCAAATACTATAAAATAGAAGTAAAGGCTGGCGAATTATACATAAACGATAAAAAGCAAACTAAAGAAGTGAATGACAAATACCGGAAGTACTATAGAAAAGATAACTTCATTATTAACTTGAATGAGGATGGTATAAGAATTTGAGAGCAAGAAAACTTATACCGACACTAAATGTGTTTTGAAGTTCTCCTAAAACAAATTTGCATTAAACTTTTAAAACAGTTGGTTGTATACCGATTACAACTGCATTAGCTTTTTTATTTGAAGGCAGCTGTCGGTAATAAGTTTAAAAAATAATTGTACTTTCAAGCTTATGTTTAGGAGATATTTATCGGTTTTTAAAAATCAACTGTTCTTACTGGTATTAATTATAGCGCTTATTATAATAAGCTCGTTAACTAAGGGAAGAACTGCAGTAGTAACAAGCACCATAGCAGGTATCGTAATGATTTATGCGGGCATTTCATTTATAATATGGTTAATAAAAACGCCGGCAAAAAAAGATAAAGACGCAGGCTTATAACAAACTTTATAAGTTAAGCCGGATTTTTTTATTCGTCCAAAACTGCTACTGCAATTTTTGAGTCAGCAGTACCATAATATAGAAACCATTTTCCTTTAAAATGAACTAATCCCTCTAAAAAGCATACTTGGTTTACCTGCCCGGTAATTTCATAAGGTTTATCCGGTTTAATAAAATAATTATCAAGCTGGTCAATAATTTTCGTTGGATCGTTTTTATCTAATAAAACCTGGCCTGCAGCATAAGTTCCTTCAACAAGAGAAGTATCGCCAATTGATGGAACATTGCGGCTATTGTAAATTAATAAAATTCCCTCGTCAGTAATCATTGCGGGAGGGCCGGGCTCAACGAGGTCGCTGTCAAATTTTTTAATTCGTGTTGGTATTACAATTTTCAAATCGGGCATGTTTACAGCCTGCCCTTTAAGCGTTGCACCGGGCTTTTCTCCTGGCTGCATTTCTACCGGAGACCAATTTATAAGATCATCAGAAGTTGCGGCCCAAATAAAAAGGTCGCCCCAATACATCCAGTATTTGCCATTGACTTTTGTTGCAATGATCTTTCCATTTTCATATCGGGATACTATGGAACCAGACTTACTCCATTTGTTAACATACTTGCCATTTAAGCTTTTTGCAAAAGCATGACCGTGTTTTGTCCAACGCGTTAAGTCTTTTGAAGATGCAACCAGCAAGCGGGCAGTTTTACCATCAAAAGCAGTATATAACATATAGTAAGTACCATGTGCATCTTCAACCACCCTTGGATCTTCACATCCGCCCTGCCATTCGAGTTGCTTATATGCGTCATTATCAGGATATAAAACGGGGGTTGGGAAACGGGTAAAATGAAGTCCATCATTACTTACAGCAAGTCCTATCCGGGAAGTGCCTCCGGGAAGTCCGATTTTATCCTGTGCCCTGTATAACATGTAAACTTTACCATCTTTTATAACCACAGCCGGGTTAAATACATCTTTTTCTTCCCATAATACTTTCTTTTTAGTAATGGGGTCTTTAAAGCTATTAGTTCCGGTAACAAGAACCGGATTAACCGAGTCTGCTTTTATAAATCCAAGCATAGCCCAAGGTTGTTTTTGCTTAACAGAAATATCGGGTTTATTATTTGCCGCGGTAGTGGTGAGATCGTTACAACCTGATAGCATAAAACAAACAGCTATTATAAAGCAGATAGTGAAAC
>MWYU01000354.1 GCA_002050375.1 Chitinophagales bacterium 62-2 | reverse complement strand
AACTTTCTTTCAAATTATCATAATCAAGATTCTTTTGTAAAAAATATAAAACAACAATAATGCGTTACCAATCATTTACCAGAATTGCTATAATTATTTTTTCATTGCTGTTTACCTGCAGTCAACTATTAGCACAAACGAAAGAAGAAAATCTTACCATTGAAAGCTATTACAAAATAAAATGGAGCTATGCCAATGAGTTTATTGCCCTGGGGAAAAAGAACCACTATCCATTAAATAAAAAGGCGCAGGAGAAGGGCGATATTATTAGCATAACGGCGGAAAAACCTATCCTGCATAGCGGTGAAGATACCCGTTGGGATTTTAAAGTGACCATCGTTTATAAAAATGCCGCAGCAGGTCTTGACCATGGTATAACCGACCAATTTAAAAAACAGCTTTATCCCGATCTGGAAAAATTAGCTAAAGATGAACAGCATCGCTTTGATTTAGTATTAGCGCACTGGGATGTGATAACAGAAAAAATAGATCTTTCGAATTGATAGTTACTCAACTGCTTAAATAATTCATTCTGTTGTTTTTGCTCCCGCTACAATGCTTTTTTTGCCAATAACAAAAAATCCATACACTATACAACCTGCACCTATTACAATTAAAATGGATAATACTTCCTTTTGGGTGCTACCAGTCATAATCAACATGCAAAACAAAATACTTATCAAAGCAATTAAATTACCAGCGGGCAATATAAAACCAGCTGCCAGTATATTTTTCTTCTTACGCAGTTTAATAAGCGAAGCACAGGTTATAATATAAACGAATAACGTTCCAAGCGCATTAACGGTAAGCAGGAAAAGTAATGAATTGGTAAGTGTTAGCAAGAGCATGATGCCACAGATAAATAATAAAGAAACATGGGGCGTATGAAAACGGTAATGCACTTTTCCCATAAACGAGGGAAGTAAATTTTTCTCCGCCAACCCATAGCATGTACGTGACGCTACAAGTACCCCACCGTTTAAAGTTGCAGTAAAAGAGATCAGTGCTCCAATGGATATAACAATCCCGCCCAAACCAGGTAAAAAATTGCTTGCAGCATCAGTCAATGGTTTTTCCGATTGAGCCAATGTTGAGAGCGTACCTATACATACAACTTGTATAAGCATGTATAAGATAGTTTTAAAAACCTGCACTGCTATTAGTGAGTAGGGAATATCCTTTCGAGGGTTTTTCATTTCGCCTGCAGTGGCTATGGCACCGGTAAAACCACTAAATGCATATACCATTAACAAAACAGAACCAGAGAACGAATCGAAACTAACAGGAGTTTTGAAATTAAAGTTGTCCGCTTTGATAAAGAACATTCCAACGATTACAAAGAAAAGCAGCGTAAATATTTTACCTATTGTGAAGATATTGTTGAACACTACACTTTGCTTAATACCTAAAAAATTAATGTAGCAAAGGGTTATGATGAGCACAATAATAAATATGCTTCTGCCTAAACCTGTTTGAGCAAAAGGCAGAAAAAAACCGAGATAAGAAATAGTGATGTTGGCGATTGCAGCCATCCCAATAATTCTCAATACCAGAGTTAGCCATCCTGTCATAAAACCTGTAAAAGGTCCAAAGGCTTCATTCGCATAAACTAATGGCCCCCCCGTTCCGCTAAACCGACTTCCTACTTCCGCAAAGCAAAATATAATAAGACTGATCGCAACAACACAAACCAACATTGCAATCAAACTGTAAGAGCCACTTTTGGCAAACACCTGCGATGGCAACCCATAAATACCGCCACCTATAGTGGCATTAATCATTAAAGCAAGACTATCCCAACGGTTAATGAAGCGCAGTAATTTCATAGGCTTTAAATGCTTCCGATGTAATCCTTCTGATTTTCAATAAAGTATTATTAGAAGCGAAAAGTCAAAGAAGTGTAATAATAAGCACCATTAAAACCAAACTGGTTAACGTTTCGGTTGAAGGGCGCTTGTCCAAAAGTGTAGGCTGACAAGGTTGTTAATACTTTATCAGGGTAAACATCTGTTATATTATTGCCACCGATTGTCAACGATAACTTCTTAAGGATTGCATAACTAATAGAAGCATCAAATAGGGTCTTGCCGCCAAACTCCTGCCTGATATGTGGAAGATTTGCAGGCTTTTCCCATGCAGCCACCGCACCAAAATGATTTGCTCTAACTACAAAACCTAATGCTCCAATTTCATAATTTAAAGAAAGAATTATTTTTTGCCTCGGCTGTGCTGTTTCAATCAATGCTATGTTTATAGTATCTATTAGTGCAATTGGTCTCGCGGTTCCTTCCTGTAGCTGCGACGGGGTGGGCTTAAAGTTTTCAACCTTTGTTTGATTAAATGTCATTCCTAAGTTAGCACTGAACCTGCCTGCTTTACCAAAACCCGTTTTGTAAGTAGTAACAAAATCAATCCCTTTTGTTTGGGTATTAATAGCATTGGTAAAAAAGGAGATTTGCTGAATTCCTGTTCCCAGCAACCTGGTTCTTAATGCTGCAATATTATTAGCAGATAATGCTTCTGATATAACTATTCTATCAGTTATATCAATTTGATAAGCGTCAACCGTAAATAGAAATTTAGACCCAGCCTTTACAGTTAGTCCCACGTTATAATCCCAGGAAATTTCTGCTTTTGGTTTTGTTATACCAATACTTTCCAAAAAAGGATCATCGCTTCTATATTGCTTGGTGT
>MWYU01000721.1 GCA_002050375.1 Chitinophagales bacterium 62-2 | reverse complement strand
GATCCAGACATTATAAGTAAGGCGGAGAGTAGTAAGATTAGAATCATTTTTGCTTTCATAAGCAGATAATTATTTTTAAAGATAGAAAAAGATAAAAAGCAGGAGAACAAATACATTATCCGGGTGCATTCCAAATTGTCGCATTCCACCAGGCGTTCCTATGGAACGCTAAACTACTTTCTCAATATGTTCTACCCACGAAACGTTCCTTCGGAACGACTGGTGGCGTAGAAAAATAAGTGTATTAGCCTTTTTCGTTCCGTAGGAACGTTTCGTGCTGATGCGACAATTTGGAATGCACCCCATTATCCTTGTTAAGTTGAACACAGTGACGCAACAGCACTGAGTAGTGAAATAGAATACAGATGTTTGTGATTAAGCGGATAATTACAGTTCGAATCCTTCCATCGTGTTATCTGTGTTCCCTTTATTTCATTTTGAACAGCTTCAAATACATAGAAATAAAAAAGACTTCAAAAAGATGGCGTTCTGTTGGGATGGAAACTGAAATAATCGAAAAAAATCCTTGACTTTTGACATTAACAACTGGTAGCTAAATCTTAAAATTATAGAAATGTCTTCTGCTGCAAACAATAATATCAATCCATCAAACGAGGCGTCCTATGAAATTAAAAACGACAACAAAGCAGAAAAGAGCCGCCTCTTTTCTCGCTTAACCGAAGATTGGTGGGCTGTAATAATAGGTGGTCTTTTTATAACAGGCATTCTGGTAATTGCTTCAACGTCAGATTTAAAATTTACTTTGCCTGTTTATCACTGGGCGAATACAGAAGAGTTGTCGGGTAAAGTTCTTACTGCTAATAATCTTTTGCTGATAGCAGGGATAGGAACTATTTTTCTCATTGTATCTTCATTATCCATATGGTTATCGGGAGGAATTACCCGAAATTATATTCCCGGTTTTGCATTGATTTATGTTTTAGCTATTTTTTCTCTTGTTGTTGCAGGCAATAAATCAATTGCTTATTATGGCATAGAATACGTAGTTTTTGGATTAGTTGCAGGATTGCTGATTGGCAACATTACAGTATTGCCCGAATGGTTGAAAGAGGCTGCACGTTCAGAGTTTTTTATTAAAACAGGCTTGGTTATTCTTGGTACAAGCATTTTATTTACTGACATTATACAAGCCGGCATACCCGGTATATTGCAGGCGGTTGTAGTAGTGGCTGTTGTGTGGTTCTTTTCTTTGTGGCTGTCAAGGTTATTGAAAGTAGATGATGAATTTGGAGTTATCCTCGCTTCAGCCGTTTCAATTTGCGGGGTCTCAGCCGCTATTGTTGCGGCAGGCGCCATCAAGGGTGATAAAAAGAAGCTATCTTATGTTACAACACTTGTATTGCTCGTAGCAATTCCTATGCTGATTGTTTTACCCTGGATTATAAGGAAAGCGGGTATCCCTGAAGTGGTAGGTGGCGCATGGCTTGGCGGTACATTAGACACTACGGCTTCCGTTACTGCCGCTGCACAATTGGTTGGGCCGTTGGCATTGAAAGCCGGTGTGATTGTAAAATTTTCGCAGAACGTACTTATTGGTGTCGCTGCAATTTTTATTTCTGCCTGGTGGACATTAAAGAAGAACCCTGCTGCAGCATCCGCAACAGAAGGTAAAGGCTTATCTCTTATATGGGAAAGGTTTCCAAAATTTGTATTAGGATTTATAGCTGCCTCACTTATATTTTCCTTCCTGTTGCCTGCCACTACTACCAAACAGGTAGCCGGCATTTTAAACAGTTTACGTACTATTTGGTTTGCTCTTGCTTTTGTGGCTATCGGTTTGGAGGCCAGGTTTACAGACTTGTTTAAAATACAGGGTGGACGCCCTGCTGTTGTATTTGTTGTGGCGCAGCTTTTTAATATTGCCTGGACATTGTTGTGGTCTTATTTGTTATTTGGAGGAATCCTTTTTCCGGCGCCTGATATTAAGTAAAATCTTCAACTTCCCTATTGACAACCTTTCCAAAAGCGGATGTAATTATCACTTCTTTTGATAAACCCTCACATAGTCAACCTCATACTTTATAGGAGTTGTAGATGCTGAAGGATTGCCGCCGTTGCCACCGATAGCAAGATTTAAAAGTAAAAAGTGAGGCTGCAGAAAAGGATTAGTGCCATCAGCATTTAGCGTTTGGCTGAGCAATGTGGTATTAAGCAAGGCATCATCCAAAAACAAATTAACTGAGTCTTTATTCCAATCCATTCTCCATATATGAAACTTCTTAACCCAATCAGGATTGTTTGCTGTAAAGCTTGTAAGAGGTTTAGTTTCGGTGTGCCATTTAGCTACTGTTGGTTCTCTTGTTCCCCAGGCAACATTAGCTAAGATGGTTGCAGTATCTTTAATCCTGTAAAACTCCATAATATCAACTTCGCCATTGCGTGGCCATCTGCCATTAACACCTAAAGTCCATATTGCAGGCCACGAACCGTGGGTTGTATCAATTCTTGCCCGTATTTCAAAACGGCCGAACTGCCATTGTTTAAGGCCTTTTGTTTGTATGCTTGCAGATGTGAAGTTGGCATACTCCCTGTTCAATCGCCAGTCACTGCTATCGGCATTATATCTTGTATTTTTTATTTGTTCCCGTCTTCCTTCAATAACCAATAAGCCATTTTTGCAATTGGCATTATCAGGCTGATACCATTGCATCTCTTTATTTCTAACAAATCCCTTTTCGTATTTCCAGTTAGCCTCCTTGGGTTTGCCATTTTTATTAAATTCATCATTCCATATTAACTTGTATCCACTTATTAATTTAGGCGAACTGAAATCAGCCTGGTATGCATTTGATCCTTGTGCGAAAATGGTTTGTGAACCAAGTACGATAAGAATAGCGGCAATATACTTTTGAGTAGACATGCTAATTTAATTGCAGGCTTTGCAGAGATATAATTTAATAATTAATTGTAACAAATATGAAGAAAAAAATACGAATAGTCGCTACTGTCTTATTGCTTGCTTTAATATCAATAAAAGGCTTTTCTCAGTAGCTTCCGAAGCCTTCTGCACGACAATTGACCTGGCAACAATCAGAAACAAATGCTTTCTTACATTTTACAGTAAACACGTTTACTGATAAAGAATGGGGAGATGGAACGGAAAGCCCGGCCATCTTCAAACCAACTAAAATGGATGTGAGGCAATGGATTAAAGCTTTAAAGGAAGCAGGTTTTAAAACGGCGATCATCACTGCAAAACATCATGACGGATTTTGTTTATGGCCATCAAAATATACCGGGCATACTATTAAAAACAGTCCATACAAAAATGGAAAGGGTGATATAGTAAAAGAAGTGGCAGATGCCTGTAAAGAGTATGGGATAAAGTTTGGTTTTTATCTTTCGCCGTGGGACAGGCATGAAGCATCGTATGGCACACCTGCTTATAACGATCACTATAAAAATCAACTAAGAGAATTACTTACAAATTATGGTGAAGTTTCAGAAGTATGGTTTGATGGCGCTAAAGGTGAAAATGCAAAAGATATGCAGTACGATTTTGAAGGTTATTGGAGATTGGTGCGTAAGCTGCAACCTGCAGCAGTAATGTTCTCAGATGCAGGACCTGATGTACGTTGGGTAGGCAATGAAAAAGGTAATGCAGGAGAAACATGTTGGTCTACCATAAATACAGAAGGTATGGCGCCTGGTAAAGCGGATGCGAAATATTTAAACACCGGAGACCCGAACGGAAAGAAATGGATACCTGCAGAAACGGATGTAAGTATAAGGCCTGGTTGGTTTTGGCATGAGAAAGAAAATGATCAGGTACGAACACCGCAAAATTTAGTTAACCTCTATTACCAGTCTGTTGGCAGAAACAGCTTATTACTGCTTAACATTCCTCCCAATAATGAAGGCTTATTATCTGCAACAGATGTAATGAGCATAAAAGCGTTCAGAAAAATTTTAAATGAAACTTTTAGAGTGAATTTTGTAAAAGGCAAAATAGCACTTAAGCTTACTGATAATAAGCTGAACACCTTTATAGAATTGAAGGCTAACGAACCTTTGATAATTGATCTGAGGAAAACAATAAAAATAGACCGGGCTTTATTTCAGGAGAATATTTCAACAGGCCAAAGGGTTGAAGAAGCTCTGTTTGAATATTGGGACGGGAAGGAATGGAACACAATTCAATCTTTTACTACTATTGGATACAAACGATTATCTCGCTTCAAAGAAGTTGAAGCGAGCAAGTTTCGGTTTACTATTTTAAGATCGAAAGCAACTGTGCAATTAGCAGAGATAGGCTTTTTTAAAGCATCAAAGAATGAATAGAGTTATACAACTTTATAAGTGTTTAGATCTGTGAGAAGCTGGTTGGTACAAGAAACGTTCTGGTAATGCGCGAAACTGTTTTAGCGTCCGCATATTCCGGTATGGCCTTTATCCGGTTCCATTCGGAGTCGCCAACAAATGCTTTCCAGTTTTTGTCGTGTTCCGCCATGTCATCAAAGGTGAGCATATACGTAAGGTTTGGTCGCATTTCACCTATAATTGCTTCGCCAAAAAAAACAGGGGTAAGACCAACCCTTTTGAAGATTGCGATTTCACCTACATCATTAAACATCTCAATTTTCTTTTTGCCGGCAGCTTCACCCGGGCTTTCATAGCGGCGCAGTTCAAACATCCGGCTCTTTTTCTCCGGCACTTCCAACCTTGGCATTCCCGAAAAAGCTTTAAAAAAAGAACTTTGAATGCGGTCGTAAGCAGGTTCTGCAGCAGGTGCATTTAAATATGCAGTTCCGGCTTGTTGATATGCTGTATCAGTTGAAAGCTTATCTGTTACATCCATAAAAGTCTTAACTGAATTGTAAGGGATAAGGGTAAATAACCTCGTTTGCCCTTCGGATTTCTGCTCTGTAAATACGCCAATATTATTACTGCCTAACCTGTTTAAAGCTGGTATCGCAGCATTTTGAAAATAGTCTTCTACCAGCTTTTGCTGTGTGGCATTTTTTAAAGTATAAACACGAAGCTCATAAAATTCAGGGCTTGCTTTTTTAGGCTTAGCACTCATTTCTGAAGCCTTGCTTAATAAAGATACCGGGCCTGCCAGTGATCCTGTTAAGAGTGATGCTTTTACAAATAATCGTCTTTTCATCTGTTACAATTTGTGCTAAATTATCTTAAAAAGTTGAAGTTTTTTCGTTAGCTGTTATATCACCATACTTATTAAGGATATTTTCCCATCAGTTTTCAACAGAACTTATCCTGCAACTTTCGTAAGAATAAATGCACATAAAAATCCTATAACCGTAATAAGGCCTGCAAAATTATGAGCTTCCTCAAATGCTTCAGGTATCATCGTATCAGCAAGCATCGCAAGTATGGCTCCTGCTGCAACAGCAGTTGTTGCAGCAATAACATCAGCGCTAAAGCCATCAAAAAGTAAGTAACCGCATAATGCCGAAATGCCCGAAACAAGCGCAATGGAAGACCAGAGAAGAAATACATATCCTGCAGGTCTCCCGGCTTTCCTCATACCCGCTGCACTTGATAAACCTTCGGGTACGTTCGAAAGAAATATAGCTATTACGGCTACCATACTTACCGCACCACCTTCAAGCATGCTTACACCAATTACAATTGACTCAGGTATGCCATCTAATAATGCTCCGACAGCTATGGCCATTCCACTTCCTTCCTTTTCATTTTCTGAAATCTGCTGATCGCCCGAACGCTTTCGATGCTTTGCACCTTTTTTTGACACAACGATATTTGCAATCGTATAAATTAAAGCACCTCCAACAAAACCAATAGAAGTAGAATCGAAGCCCCCACCTTTGTAAGCTTCTTCCATAAGATCGAAAGAAAGTGCCGATATAAGAACGCCGCTTCCAAAGGCCATGATACCGGCTACTAATCGCTTAGGTATATTTAAAAAATAACCAAGTCCCGCACCAATAACTAATGCTGATCCTGAAAGCAATCCCCATAATCCTGCCTTAAGCCAAATGGGTATCATAAGTATAAATTTTTATAGAGTTTTAAAAACTACTCCCGAAAATAAAACTTAATTAGAAAGGTAATGCTGCAAAAGCAAGATTAGGGGGCAATAAAAGATTTTGCTGCGGCTCAAATAAAAATTGGCAAATTGCAACCTGAAATTTATAAAATTATGAAATGGCTGTAACCAGGATTGATGTAGAGGCATTTGTTTCTCTTTCTAAAATTCATCCCGTAATAGATGTTCGTTCAGAAGGAGAGTACCAGCATGCACACCTGCCAAATGCTTACTCATTGCCATTGTTTAATAATGAAGAAAGAAAAGTAGTTGGTACAGCATACAAGCAACAGAGCCGTGAAGCAGCTATTAAAATCGGCCTTGATTTTTTTGGTAAAAAGATGCGGGCAATGGTTGAAGAGGTGGAGAAGTTGATAGATGAAAGACGGAAGATGGAAAGAAAAAATACTGATGGCCAAAGCGAAAACTTTAATTTTAAAACTATTCTTATACATTGTTGGCGTGGTGGCATGAGAAGCGGTGCTGTTGCATGGCTATTAGATATGTATGGCTTTAAAGTATTTAGTTTATCGGGCGGTTACAAAGCCTTTCGCAACTGGGTGCTGAAACAGTTTGAAAAGGAGTATAAATTTTACATTTTAGGCGGTTATACCGGAAGCGGTAAAACATATGTATTGCACGAATTAAAAAATAGAGGAGAGAAAATAATAGATATTGAATTCTTAGCCGGTCATAAAGGCTCAGCCTTTGGGAACATTGCATTTAAGACGCAACCATCGCAGGAGATGTTTGAGAACAAGCTGGCAGTGGAGTTAGGGGGTGTAGATGACAGATGTTTGATGACAGATGACAGAAAAGAAGATGACAGAAAAGAAGATAACAGAGTTCAAATAACAGATGACAAAGAAAGCGAAGCCCCACAAACTACAAACCACAAATTTCAAACTACAAGCTGTCATCCGTCATCTGTCAACTGTCAACTGTCAACTCGCATCTGGCTCGAAGATGAAAGTCAGCGGATAGGTTTAGTAAATATCCCTAATGCTCTATGGAAGACGATGCGCCGACAGCCGGTTTATTTTTTAGATATCGAATTCGAAGAACGTTTACAACATATTGTAACAGAGTATGGCCGGGCAGATAGGGAAAAACTGGTGAATGCTATTTTACGAATTCAAAAAAGATTAGGCGGCCTGGAAACAAAAACGGCCATTAATTTTTTAGTTGAGAACGATATAACGAACTGTTTCCGCATTCTCCTTTCGTACTACGATAAGCAATATTTAAAAGCATTAAATAATCGGGAAACCGATGCGCCTTTAATAACTAAAATTGAGTGCCGTAAAGTGGATGCAAAAGAAAACGCAAAAACAGTTATTGCACTTATTAAACAAATAATAAATGACAGAAGAGATTAAGCTTACACAGTTTTCACACGGTGGAGGATGCGGCTGTAAAATTGCACCCAATATTTTAGAAGAAATATTACATAGTCAGTATGCATTTCCAGATGATAAAAATTTGTTGGTTGGTAATCACAGTAAAGATGATGCTGCTGTTTATGATTTAGGAAACGGCACCGCAGTTATTAGCACTACCGATTTTTTTATGCCCATCGTAAATGATCCTTTCGACTTTGGGCGAATTGCTTCAGCAAATGCAATAAGTGATGTTTATGCAATGGGCGGAAAGCCAATTATGGCTATTGCTGTATTGGGCTGGCCGGTAGATAAAATTCCCCCGTATGTTGCGAAAAAAGTTTTAGATGGAAGTAGAAGCCTGTGTGCAGAAGCGAGAATTCCATTAGCGGGCGGACACAGCATTGATGCTCCCGAACCGATCTTTGGCCTTGCTGTTACCGGGTTGGTTGATTTGAAAAATCTAAAGCAAAATAACACTGCTAAAGAAGGAGACCTTTTATTTATTACCAAACGTATTGGGGTGGGTATAGTTTCAACAGCGCAAAAAAGAGAACTGCTTAAAGACGAACATTTTGCTGCATTGATAAAACAATTAACTCAACTGAATTCGTTAGGGGAGAAGCTGGGTAAAGTACAAGGTGTTCATGCAATGACGGACGTTACGGGATTTGGGTTAATAGGCCATTTAATGGAAATGACTCAGGGAAGCGGGTTAAGCTGCGAAATCTTCTATAACCGCATTCCTTTATTAGATGGAGCAAAAGAGTACATGGCGCAAAAAGTAATTCCGGGCGCTACAAAACGCAACTGGAACAGCGTAAGCAATAATGTAGAAATTATGGCTGCTGTTAATAAAGATGACGCTCAAAACTTATTGGCAGACCCCCAAACAAACGGTGGTTTATTAATCTCGGTAAGTGAAGAAGCTGCAGAAGAAGTAAAAGAACTTTTTATTGAAAACGGGTATGAAGATTTTATTGAACCTATTGGAGTAATGCTATGCGCACAATCGAAAGTAATAAACGTGAAATAAGGGTTCTGACTTAATCCAATTGATAAGTCACGTCCTGTTGCTTATTGGGGGTGTTACCCGTAATTGCATCAATCGCACCTGCCAGTTTTCTGTCCTTATCAGTAACTACGTTACCCGCATCATGAGTACTTAACCAGATTTCAACCGTATTATAAACATTCGTCCACAGTGGATGGTGATCCATTTTTTCAGCCTCTAAAGCTACTCTTGTCATAAAAGCAAATGCTTCACTAAAATTGGTAAACTTAAATTTTCTGTAAAGCTTATTCCCGGTTTCTGTCCACATATTTTTAGGTTAAAGGGAGTTTAGTAAAATGGAACTTGTTTTCACTAAAAAACAAGGTGCTCTTTATTCTTCATCTTTTCATAACTGAGTTCGGCAATCAGTTGCACACACGACATTGATTTAACAGAGGCCGTAATAGAAGCGCACTTTATATCGTCAACAAAGTCTCCTTTCATTAGCCACAAAAAATCCATGTGCTTAAATTCGGGCAAAAGATATTCACCATCGCAATAATTATGGTAAAGGTAGTAGTTCAAAAAACTATCTTCTGTATGTTGGTAAACTGAAAAAAAGTATTGGCGGGTTTTCTTGTGAAGCTGCTTATCTATATCTGTATTTAGCCTGAACCTGTAGCCGAGCAAATTATTAAGCTGCCAGCAGAACTGATAATTTTTTATAGGGGCAATAATACCGAGCAAACGTGTGTCGGTAAAAAAATCATCTGTAATTGCCTCATTGTCCAGTTTAAGTTTCATCAAGGGACAAAGTTAAAACACATAACAAACTCTCTGTATCTTTTTCCTTTAAATTTTGTAAGTAGTTTTGTAATGCTGTTTAAGAGATCCCCCTGCCTTAATACGAATTAATATTTTTAAATGAATTGCTTCAAAAGCATCCGGAAATATTTTTCAGCAAATCACTTCATGCTGATATAACGACAAACCGCATGTGTGTGCCGTTTTATTTCACCACATAAGATAACCTTGGTCCGGCATGTAAAGCCAATATTGGGTAGTCAGGATGAATCAAAAATCCACCGGTCAAGCCAAGTTGCCAACGCTTAAATATCTTATAGTTTATGTCAAGTGTTACCGGAAAGACAAGGTCAGACCAGGATGAAGTATTGAAAAAAAATGAAGTGCCTTGTGTGTATGGATAATCTCTGGTGTGTGTCATAATGCCTGCACCCACACTGGGTGCTACGCTAAACTTCGGTTGGTTTATAATCTTGTATTTATAAGACACCGAAAAAGTGTTATAAGTCGCTTCAGCATTTGTTCCTTTAGGATAAACAATGTAGTATGTCGTGTTGGACAAAATATTGTCAAGATAGTTATGTTTGCCCGCGAGGTAACTTGCCGACAGTACATGTCGCCTTGAGACATGGTAGTCAAAACCAAAACCGAAGAAACCTCTTGAATGGGCATTGTTATAATAAGGACTGTTCAAAACCCCTGCACTTAAAGAAATGGCTAAGTCTTTTTTCTCCTGTCCGGTTGCGTTAAGCATAACTAATATTGCAATAACAAAGCCTATAATTTTTCTCATAGAGTTTAATAATTTGTCAGTGTTAAAATTAGCACACAACTCTTTTAGAGTGCTGAAGTAAGAACAGTTAAAGGTTTCACTGCAGAGCTTTGAATGTTTATGCCGCGCATTTTTACAGTTTCCTGTGTTTTGGCAAAGGCGATCTTCCCTTTATTATCTGTGGTTTCAATTAAACGTGCAATGTATCGAGCAATACGTAATTCTCCTTCGTAATTAAGTTTATCTGCACTATCTGTAGCCTTATGAAAATCGGAATGAACACCGGTGTTAAAAAATAAAACAGGGATGTTTTTACGATAGAAAGTTTCGTGGTCTCCGGGGCCCGCAATGGTACTATCAAATTTAACCTGAAGTGTTTTGTCGCCTATGCCTGATATTACCTGTTGCCATACCGGCGAACTTCCATATCCTCCAATCAGCAGTTTTTTATCTGAATCGTATCTTCCCACCATATCAAGGTTAATCATATAATTAACAGGTGTATTTAGTGTTGGTTTATCGAGCCAATACTTACTTCCCAGCAACCCGATTTCTTTTCCGCTAAAAGCGATAAATAAATAATTGTTGCTTTTTGCTTTAGATGCAGATAACATTTTTGCTAACTCTATCAGCAAGGCTGTTCCGCTTGCATTATCGTCGGCACCATGGCGTATCAACTTACCGGTATCTAATGTATTTGCATCTTCGCCCATGCCTAGATGATCGTAATGCGCGCCAATTACTATTGCAGAGGGAGCGCCATTATCGATATAGCCAATAACATTATGTCCCTTACGGGAGCCTTCTCTAAAAGCAACATTCAGTTCAATATCCAAAACTTGCGAATGGTCGGGAAAATGTTTTTTATAACCCGAAGGCATTATGTATATAACGGGAATAGGAGAGGAGGGAGTTTTATCTTTATTGTCAAAACTTATACTATCCTGCCTGTTAGTGCTATTATAAACAAACAAAGCTGTAGCCCCTTTAGCTGCAGCCCTTGTTGCCTCTTTTTGTATATCGCTATTAATATTATAACCGGGCTTGCTTCCATTTTTATCAAGCCACTCTTTTACATCAACAAACCACGGAACACCCCTTTCTCGCAATGCCATTGCCGGCATACCTGAAACAGATTTTGTTGCAGAATAGGCTAAAGGCATGTAATCTTTATTAAGTTCTAAACGGGTTCCATCAATAGAAAGAAAGGTAGAGGGTTCAATTTGTTTTCCTTCCTCAATCGAAAATTCCTGTATATATCCATTTGTTCCCTTTGGCTGCAACCCAATGCTTTTAAATTGATTGCTTATGTAATCCATTGCCAGCGCCTCTCCCTTAGAGCCAGCCGAACGTCCTTCTGCCTTATCATCCGATAAGAATTGAACGTGGTTCTTTAAATTACTAATAATTACCTGATCAGCTTTTTGCTGTTCTGCAATTGCTTTTCGTTGTTTTTTCGACTGGGCGAATAAAACTGCGGGGGCAAATGCCAATACCAGCAGAAGCTTCTTCATACGAATTTTTTAAGGTGACAATACAAATGTAGTGACGCGGGTTTAACGGCAAAGTTTAAACCAAACTTTGTATCAGAACTCATATTACGGAAAACATCAGTTAAAGCACAAAGTTTTTTGTTTTTTTTGAAGGTTATTTAAAAATTAGATTAATTCCTCGTCATGCGTACAGACAAACCTCAAATCTATTCTTGACAGAAATCTCGCAGAACTAATTCAATATCTCTTTTCGGAGCGAAGTGAAAATGCTTTATCAAATTATATTCACGTGTTGCCTAAATGCCTGTGACAACTAATTATTTTTAATTTCCCTGCAGACCATTTCGGTTATAGTTAGAACTGCTTCGTGCAACTATCAATACTAAATGATAGTGCGATGTTTTAAACAAGAATTTCGGCAAGAACAAGCATTTGAATTAAACGAGGTATTTTGTCTACTCTTTATTTCTCTATAGAAAAACTTCTACGGATTTATTTTAATGGCTAAAGAGAAGAAATTAAAACGAGGATTGAATGAAGCTGGGAAGGTAAAAACATGTTGTTAGGACAAAAAATAAGAGGCTCAAAGAATTGAGCCTCCTTTTCAACCCTAAACCCTTAAAAAACATTATTAATAGTTATAAAACCATGCCAAAGCATTGCATTTTCTATAATAAATCCGCGTCTGTGAAGCTCGTTTGAACCTTAATTTAAAATAGGATTTACTTCTAATTGCTGAAGATTTTCGTGTTGGTAGTTTCTTATTTCGTTGTAAAGTGTATCTCTTTCAACCGGCTCTCTTTTAACCTGTTTAATCAAAGTAACCAAATCATTTGTGCTCATAGCGGGTGTTTGTTCTTCACTGCCTGCCATTGAATAAATCTTTGTTGTATCGTCAATGGTTCCGTCAATATCATTCACACCAAACGATAAGGTTAGTTGTGCATTCTGCCGTCCCAGCATTGGCCAGTATGCTTTAAGGTGAGGGAAGTTGTCCATATATAAACGGGCAATAGCATACATGCGCATATCCTCAACAATGCTGCTTTCAGTTACATGACTCATCTCATTATCATGGTTTCTAAACTTCAAAGGAATGAATGTGTTGAAGCCTCGTGTCTCGTCCTGCAACTGCCTTAATCTTTCCATATGATCTACCCGGTGCCAAAACTTTTCAATATGTCCGTAAAGCATTGTTGCATTGCTGTGCATTCCTAACTTATGGGCCGCTTTGTGTATAGCAAGCCACCCTTCTGCATCTACTTTGTCATCACAAATTTGTTGTCTTATTTCACGATGAAATATTTCTGCCCCACCGCCGGGCAACGATTGTAAACCTGCTTTATACATCAGTTGCATTCCTTCTGCCACGCTCACTTTAGCTTTGCGAAACATATAATCGAGTTCAACAGGTGTAAAGCCTTTTATGTGTAAATCTGGACGATGTTGTTTGATTGCTTCTATAAGTGTGATGAAAAAATCGAGGTTCATTTTAGGGTGAACACCACCGACGATATGAACTTCGGTAACTGGTTGGTCATCATATTTTTTTACTATGTTAAGCATGTCATCTATGCTTAATTCCCAACCTTCTTCCCGGTGTGCATACAGCCTTGAATAGGAGCAGAACTTACACGAAAAAACACAAACGTTTGTAGGCTCTATATGGAAGTTACGGTTGAAGTAAGTTTTATTGCCATGTCGTTGTTCCCTTACCCAATTGGCTAACGCGCCAACATACGACAATGAACCTTTCTCAAAAAGAATAACTCCTTCATCAAAAGATAATCTTTCTTTATTTAAAACTTTCTTGCCGATTTGTTTGAGATCCCTATCTAAACTTTCTGAAACTAAAGTTTTTATTGAAGCAATGCCTGTCATCACATATTATTTAAAATGTAAAATTACTCCACAATCAGCAGGTTAGTAATAAGGAAAAGTGTAAGACAATATAAAAGGGAATATTTTAACAACACTGTTTTGCAGCCGAATATGATGTATAGGGCAATCTTTAAAATAGCCACCTCAACTATGGTTCTTCTACATAAAACTTTTTATCTTCCATTTCTAAACAGACCCTTACATGAATATTAAGCAACGGCTTATTGTTATGAATTTTCTGCAGTTCTTCATCTGGGGATCTTGGTTGATAACAATTGGAGCATATTGGTTTCAAAATAAACAGTGGCCCGGGGCACAATTCGGTATTATTTTTTCCACCATGGGCATTGCTTCATTGTTCATGCCTTCTCTTGCAGGTATAATTGCTGATAAGTGGGTAAATGCTGAAAAACTTTTAGGCGTATTTCATATATGCGGTGCTGTTGTACTTTTTATGATACCTAACGTAGACAATCCTACCACCTTTTTTTGGGTTATACTCTTAAATATGATTTTCTATATGCCGACCATATCTTTATCCATCGCAGTTGCCTATTCTGCATTAAAAAGTAAAGGCGGCGATGTAGTTAGAGATTACCCCCCCATTAGGGTTTGGGGAACAGTGGGATTTATTGTTGCTTTATGGGTTGTAAGCTTGTTGCATTACGAAACTTCGGCTTACCAGTTTTATGTTGCTTCAGCTGCTGCTTTATTACTCGGTATTTATTCTTTTACCTTGCCAAAATGTCCTCCCCAGTTAAATCGTAGAGAAAACAGGTCGGTTATAGATGCTTTAGGACTTACCTCTTTCTCTCTGTTTAAAAATCGTAAGATGGCTTTGTTCTTTATTTTTGCCATGCTTTTAGGTGCTGCTCTTCAATTGACTAATGCTTACGGCGATACCTTCTTACACGATTTCGCAACAGTTGACAAGTACAAAGACTCGATAGCGGTAAAGTATCCCGCTATCATCATGTCTATTTCACAAATCTCTGAAACATTGTTCATTTTAGCCATACCATTTTTCCTGAGAAGATTTGGAATAAAACAGGTGATGTTTTTTAGTATGGTAGCTTGGGTTTTACGGTTTGGTCTATTTGCTTATGGTAATCCTGGCGATGGATTGTGGATGATCATTTTATCGTGTATTGTTTACGGGATGGCGTTCGACTTTTTTAATATCTCAGGTTCACTTTTCGTAGAAACACAAACGGATCAATCTATACGAGCAAGTGCTCAAGGGCTTTTTATGATGATGACCAACGGAGTTGGTGCAGTACTCGGAAGTTCTTTAAGCGGTTTAATCATTCAAAAATATTTCACCTACCCAGATCAAAGTAAGAACTGGCATGGCATTTGGATAGCTTTTTCAATATATGCTTTAGTAATAGCGGCTCTTTTTTTACTGCTGTTCAAACATAAGCACGATCTTAAAGCAACCGAAAATCTTCATCCCTCGCCAATCTTATCAACAGAATAAATTGAAAGCATAAGGATAAAAAATAGTGTAAAAAGTACATTACCAAGTGGGTATAAAACAAACACAGAGAGCAGGCCTAAGCCTGCTCTCTGTGTTTAAAGTATAAGCACTAATTATAAATTAGCCTGTATTTTTTTATCCAGTACATTTTTAGGAACTGCACCGATTTGTTTGTCAACTACTTTTCCGCCTTTAATAAATAATATAGCGGGAATAGAAGTGATGCCGTAGTTAATACTTAAAGTAGGATTTTGATCTACGTTTACTTTACCAACGTTTACTTTACCACTATATTCTTTAGCCAATTCTTCAACCACAGGACTAATAGCGCGGCAAGGGCCACACCATTCTGCCCAAAAGTCAATTACAGAAAGTTTATCATTGTCTAATACGGTTGATTGAAAATTTGCGTCTGTGAATTCTAAAGCCATGTTATATATATTTTAGATTTTAAAAAATGACCATTTAAGTTAATAAATGATTTCTATCCTACTACAAATTTACGTCCATTATAACAAACTGGTTATTTTGACTTATCCACGGTTTGTGAAATGACAAAAAGGCGAATTCCATAATTGTTCTAAGTGTTATAGTATAACGCTTCCCGTATGTTTTTTACTCATTATGCACCGCCACAGATTATAGATAAACTACAGTGTATCTTCTTATAAAACCTGCATTCAAACTCAAAATTTTTGCTCTCTTTTGTAAGCTCCCCATCACAAATAAATACGTTTGGATGGCAAGATTGTTGTTCTTTTTTTTAAAAATCTACAGTTGAAAAAGTTACAGGTATCGAAGATCTTTTTTTATAACTTGTTTATTTCAATTTGTTTACCTTAAAAAAATACTATGCAGGAAGTAAAAAGTGGTGACACAGTAAGAGTTCATTATCATGGTAAATTAAATGACGGAACTACCTTCGATAGCAGCGAAGGCCGTGATCCGTTGGAATTTGAAGTGGGAAGCGGATCAGTAATTGCGGGTTTTGACAATGGAGTTACGGGGATGAAGGTAGGAGACAAGAAAACCATTAACATTCCTGTTGATGAGGCTTATGGTCAGGTACAGGATGACCTTTTGATGGAATTTCCCCTTGACCGTTTTCCCGCAGAAATGAAGCCAGAGGTTGGGATGGAATTAAATATGAGTAATGGCGCGGGGCAAAATTTCCCCGTAGTAATTACAGAAGTTCTTGATAACAGTGTTGTCTTAGATGCAAATCATCCTCTGGCGGGTGAAGATCTTACATTTGATCTGGAGCTCGTTGAGATAAAAGGAAAGAGTCCCCTCATTATTATGCCGTAATTACTTTTGGAAATGGAAATAATTAAAAGGTTGGTGGTGTAAACTATCAACCTTTTAAATTAATAGTCCTGCTGGTTATTTTCGCGTTGTACTCCGTCAGCCTATTTATATATACAAATAACTTCTAAGAAGCTGTCTAAAAACGTTTCAGCATAATTCTTATGGCTGATAAATGCACCATTGCAACGCTTGTATTATTATGTCGTTCATAATTTTTTGAGTTTCTTCTGTTGGTGTCAATCCATGCAAAAGTTCTTTCTACAATCCATCGTTTAGGCAATATTTTAAAAGTGTGAAGTTCATTTCTTTTTATTGTTTCAAGTTCTATTTTGAACTTTGTTTTTATAGTGTTTATCAATTGTCCCCTGTAGCCGCCATCTGCAAATATTTTCACTATTTTTTTCCAGCTTTCACATAGCTTTTCAACTACATCAACTGCACCATCTCTGTCCTGAACTGATGCGCTCTGTATAACCACTGCCAGTATCAATCCAAGCGTATCTACAATAATATGGCGTTTAATACCCTTTATCTTCTTGCCGGCATCAAAGCCTTTGTCCTCGCTGCTTACAAGAGTATTCTTTACCGACTGCGCATCAATAATACCTACTGTAGGCTCTTCTTGTTTGCCTTGCATTACTCTTACCTTCTCCACTAATGCTTCGTGTATTATTTCAAAAACTTCCCCCTTCTTCCAAACAGAAAAGTAATAATAAACTGTTTTCCAAGGTGCAAAATCTCCTGGCAACATCCGCCATTGACAACCTGTCTTTACTAAATATAAAGTTGCATTGATAATTTCTCGTAAATCATATTTTCTGTTTCGGTCTACATCCAGATGTTCTGATATAATTTGCCATTGGCTATCGCTTACATTTGTTGGATAATTTGTCATACTAATTGAGTTTGTGATGATTCACAATTAGTACAACTTCTTCCTTAGTAAGTGATAGCTTCTTTATAAGTATGACTTTCTTATATTCTTATCCACATCAAATATTAATTTAAACGTAACTACTCAGGTTCCAAATTAAACAAAAGGATAAGTGTTTCAAAAACATTTTCAGTGTTTTTGATAGTGGTATCAATAATGGAACGAAGGATGGCAAAGCGGGTTGCTCCTCGTTCACTTCTGAACTGTCCGGATACTTTTGCTTTTACCTTTACATTTCTTATGGCCTGTTCGGAGCCATTATTATCAGGAGGTACTTTGGGATGGTAGAGAAAAGTGAGAATGCTGTTTTTATTTTTTTTCAGCCGTTTGCTGAAAGCCTGCACTTTTTTATGAGAAGTGAAATGATCGGTCTGTAGCAGTTCAGTTAGTCTTTCCTCTATTTGAATTACAGCAGCCGGCGTTTGCAAATAATCCTGTGGTGTAAATTGTTTTTTTAATGCAATGGCCTCTTGCAATAGTTGTTTCATTGAAGTACTCCATTTACAACTCAGTGCACCCTCAAAATTGCGCAATTCACGCAGCAGATGCGCAGTACACAACTGATGCAGACGGGCTGCCACCTTTAACTGTGCAGCCCAGCAATCACTCACATATACTGATAAAGGAAAGCCCTCAGAAAAATATTGCTCAATGGTTTTGTATCCTCTGTTAAGTGATGCAACAATAAAAGTAAGGCAGGTGGTTTGCCAGGTATGAAACCATCCTTTTTTTCCTTCAAAGGATGTCCCTGTTTCATCGCTGCCTACCACTTCGCTTTGCTGTATTTTCTGCTGAATGGTATGGTAAATTGGCAATGCTTTTTGAGCACTGCGTTCCAGCAGGTTATCAATACTTCCTTCACTAATGGACAAACCGAATAAATCCTTTAACAGCACCGTCATACGGTAATAAGGAATATACTGGTAAACCGACAGGTAGCTTACCATTGCGCCAACACTTGCGCCAAATTGTATAGGTGCACTAAGATGAACGGGTAATGCAGCAATGCAAAGTTTGCCACATTGGCTGCATACTTTACTGTGCGAACGATGCTCTACATAACGAACTTGTATCGGCGGGATGATTACTTCCTGCCTGATTTTATTAAGGATAGATGCTGTCTGCTGCAAATCTTCTCCGCAACCATTGCAATAGTGAGGAATGTAATTAATCGTTTCATCGGGTACTTCTTTTATCTGTAGTGTCGAACCTTCATGACCCGGCTGACCGCCCGGTTTACGGTCTGTTTTAATACGAAGACTTTGGGCATTAGATCTACCTATTTGATGCGAAGGAGGGGTATGGCTGGTTCCACTGTTTTTACCATTGCGCAATAAGCGTATCTCTTCTTTTAAAGCTTCTACTGTCTTAATCAATTCAGACACCTGCGCCTTAAGCTCGTTATATTCCGAAAGTGGTATGGTAATAGTCGCTTCGATTCTTAAAAAGAATCTTTAAAATCCAATATGATCATATTGATTTTATAACATCATGTGGAAAACTATAAGATTAAATAGGCACCTGAGTAGTTACAAATTATTATTTGTTTGATTGGTTTAAAAATTCACCTCCACTTTACAAATCTTTTCCAAATACTAAAACTTACCCGCTTTTTAAAATCTTTGTTGATGGAAAACAGAACACAACAAAGGCGGAAAGC
>MWYU01000324.1 GCA_002050375.1 Chitinophagales bacterium 62-2 | reverse complement strand
TGGATATATTTTTATTGTTTGTGCAACAGGAAAATCAGCCGGTGAAATGCTTGAGATATTGCAAAGTCGTTTACCCAATGATCCTAAAGTTGAAATAAAGATGGCTGCTGAAGAACAGAACAAGATTACTAAATTGAGGTTGGAGAAACTGTTTGAATAAAGCAAACATATATGAAGATTTTTTTACCGCAGAAAGCGCAGAGAGAAGAAACACAGAGACCACAGAGAATATCTCTGCGTTCTCCGTGGTCAACTCCTGGCTCTCCTCTGCGGTTATTTATTCTTATAAATCAAAAGTATAAGGAGTAAAGGAACCATTAACCATTTCTTATGAGCCAGGTAACAAGTCACGTTTTAGATACCACTACAGGCAAACCGGCAGAAGGTATAAGAGCAATGTTATACAAAGGTGGCAGCGATGAATGGACAGAAATAACGAGAGGCATAACCAATAAAGACGGAAGAATATCTAAACTTTTACCAACTGATGAGCCTTTACAACAAGGCATCTATAAAATAAGGTTTGAAACAAAAGATTACTTCGACAAAAATCAAATCGCTACCTTTTATCCTTACGTTGAAATTATTTTTGAGGTTACCTCATCTGAACATTATCACATTCCTTTGCTTTTAAATCCGTTTGGATATACAACTTACCGCGGTTCGTAAAACAAAACAGACAAGCCAAAACACTTATGAATCTTTCCATAAAAGACGAACAAAAAGAAACCTTACTAAACGAACTAAGAACAGCTAACCTAAAGTTTCAACAAACTTACCCTGGAGATAAGCCGGCCAGGCAACCGGTACATACAGTATATGGAGGTGCTAATCTTTTTAAAAGTGATACATGTGTAAGGATGGGAGAGATTGCTTTAAAAAGCCTTCAAACTTATGCTCCAAACTTTGTTGAATTGGCCAAAGTTCTGCAACCCAAAGGACATGAACATCTTCCGCATACAATTAAAGATATAGAAGACTTAACTGCAAGGCTTGATGCAATGACTGAAGCCGAAAGGAAAAAAGAATATGCATGGCTCCCTTATTCTGTCTACAATAAAATTATTAAAAAGCTGCAAACGGAAGCTGTTGAAGATTTCAGAATTGATTTTGAAGATGGCTTTGGAAACAGGCCGGATGATGAGGAAGATGCAACTGCAGTTAATGCTGCAAATGAGTTGGCAACAGGGATGCAAAACAGAACTATTTCACCCTTTATTGGCATTCGTATAAAACCATTTACTGAAGATTTAAAATATCGGGGGGTAAGAACATTAGATATATTTCTTACAACATTGCTCAGTAAAACAGCAGGTGTATTGCCCGGGAACTTTGTTGTGATGTTACCTAAAGTGACCATACCAGAGCAAATGACAACAATGGTAAGGTTGTTTGAAATTCTTGAAAAAGAAATTGGGCTTAAACCAGGTACATTACAAATGGAAACGATGGTTGAGGCCACTCAAATTGTTATGGACGATGAAGGTCGCAACCCTTTAATGCGAATTATTAAAGCCAGTGAAGGTCGTTGTATTGCCGCTCACTTTGGAACCTACGATTATACTGCTTCTGCCGGTATAACTGCTAAGTATCAAACAATGGCTCATCCTGTTTGCGACTTTGCTCATCATATTACAAAGGTTGCATTGGGTGGCACCGGCGTCTTTATTTCTGATGGTGCTACTAACGTTATGCCTATTGGTCCTTATCGTGGTACTGACCTCACCTTTGAACAATTAGCTGAAAATAGAGAAGCAGTTCACAGCGGCTGGAGAACAGGTTTTAATAATATTACTCACTCACTAATTAATGGCCTTTACCAGGGTTGGGATCTTAACCCTGCACAGTTGCCGATGCGTTATGCTGCAACTTATAATTTCTTTTTAAGCAGTTATGAAGATGCTGTCTTCCGCTTAAAAACTTTTGTTGACCGGGCTGCAATTTCAACACTGACCGGCGATATTTTTGATGATGCAGCAACCGGCCAGGGCTTGCTCAATTTCTTTTTAAAAGCAATGAATTGTGGAGCGATAACTGAAGAAGAAGCTCTGCAAACAGGCTTAACCGTAGATGAAATCAGAAGCCGTTCTTTTTATAAAATTTTAGAAGGAAGAAGAGGTGTGTAACTGTAACTAATAGTTTTTTTAATCTTCCCATCATTGTAAGGATCGAAGCAATCTCCTGCACAATCAGGTTGACGAGTTGGCAGGAGATTGCCTTGAAGCTTCGCAAGACTCCCAATGACGAACACTTTTAATGATAGAAGCAAAAACTTGAAATACACTGTTGCATCCCTGCTTCCTTTAAGGTAGAATATTCATTAATATTCCATAATCTCGATCCTTCTAAAATCCATAGGATCATTGGGTAAACGACTTTGCAATATCTCAAGCATTTCACCGGCTGATTTTCCTGTTGCACAAACAATTAAAATATATCCG
>MWYU01000081.1 GCA_002050375.1 Chitinophagales bacterium 62-2 | reverse complement strand
CAATCCGATAATGATAAAGAGGCAGCTCATAAAGACTGCCTCTATTATCGTCTTGCATCAAGCTATTGCTGGCAAGTTGCTCCTCAGCAGAGCTTGCTTCCTCTTCGCTGGACAACTCAAATTTCATTCAAAATCTTACTGTAAAAACCAACTATTTTTGACCACATTACCTATTTGACATACTGGTCAAAAATAGTTGGTAAAATCAGCTATATCCCTTTGTGGTAGCGGATTTTGGGATAGTCAATTGAAAGTGGTTTCAATTGACTATTTTTTTCTGATGAAAAAACGACTTTGGCATGCCGAGTTTGCACTAGCAGAAGGGTTCAAAAATGGGGTAAGCAAAACGGCAAGCAACGTTATCGTTGTGCTGATTGTTATCACAATTTTATCTTTCTAAACGATGCGGTAAAGAAGGCTAACCAGTTTGTTTGGTTTTACAAATGGGTCATGGAAAGGCAGGTGTACCAACACCTGGTCAGAGACAGCCGGATGAGTCAAAGCAGCCTTCAACGACTGTTTAAATTTTATCTGAAGTCGCCTCCTAAGAACACTGTTGAAAGTAAAGGGCATGTACACTTGTTAATAGATGGTACATACTTTGAAAATGGACTTTGCCTTATCCTTTATTACGATTATGACATCCAGTATGTACAGTTGTTTAGGGAGACTAATCAGGAAAAGTTCAGGGAAATTAAAGAGGATTTACTCAATTTAAAAAAGCTGGGTACTCAGGTGTACAGCGTAAGCTGCGATGGTCATAAAGCCATTATGAAAGCTGTTATCAAAACATTTCCCAACGCCATCCTGCAGCGATGTGTAGTGCATGTTAAACGACAGATAAAGAGTTACTTAGGAGCAAAACCTCAGTTAGCTCAAGCTAAAGATTTACTTTATTACAGCCGTCAGATTACCCGTATTGATACCTTGGAACAAGCCGGACAATGGTTGGTGGAAGTACATCATTGGTACGGGCAGCAAGAAGAATTTATCAATCAAAAATCGGTCAACGAAAAAACAGGAAGATCGTGGTACACGCATAAACATTTACATCAGGCAGCAACTCATCTAATCAATGCCATCCCCCACTTATTCAGTTATCTCAACGATGAGCAGATACCTAAGTCCACCAATCAAATAGAAGGCTACTTTTCTCACCTCAAAGAAAAACTCTCACTACACCGGGGACTGAGATTTGAGGCTAAAAAGAACTTCATCAAATGGTATTTACACTTCAAAAATCAGGAAAAGCGAAATAGGTTTTTTTAGCCATGCCGCAATCCGATAATGATAAAGAGGCAGCTCATAAAGACTGCCTCTATTATCGTCTTGCATCAAGCTATTGCTGGCAAGTTGCTCCTCAGCAGAGCTTGCTTCCTCTTCGCTGGACAACTCAAATTTCATCCAAAATCTTACTGTAAAAACCAACTATTTTTGACCACATTACCATTTATGAGATTTGGGATTTATTGACTGCAAGAAAAACACGATGTACGTCCCTGATATAGGTTGACAATAAAAGTCAATTTACATGAGAGCAAATTTAAAGCAAATCCGTAAGCAACGTAAGTACAGTGAAGATTTTAAGAGGAGCATAGTGGACAGTTTTGAGAAAGGAGAATTTAGTGTGCTGCAGTTAGAAAAAATGTATGGCATAAGAAACGCTCTTATTTATAATTGGGTGTATAAATTTTCAAATTTTAATGAAAAAGGCTGTAGAGTTGTAGAGATGGAGAACAGTAATCAAAACAAATTAAAAGAGCTGGCAAGTAAGGTAAAGGAACTGGAGCAGATTGTAGGACAGAAACAAATTGCTATTGAATATCTGGAAAAGATGATTGAATTAGCAAAGACTGATTTAAACATTGATATAAAAAAAAATTACAGTTTGCCACCATCAGTTGGTTCAGATCTAACAAAGAAAAAATAGCATTCTCAATGAGCCAGCTTCATAAATATGTAGGTGTAACCAGGCAAGCAATAGGCCAATATTGCAAGCGGCAGGATGCGTTTGATAACAAAGTGCTTTGCCTGTTATCGGAAGTGGAGGAGTTACGAAAAGAACATCCAGGTTGCGGCGTAGAGAAAATGTATTATAGTTTAAATCCTGGTTTTATAGGTAGAGATAGATTTATAGAACTCTTTATGGACCTGGGTTTCAGGCTGAAAAAGCGGATTAATTACAAACGGACAACTTATGCTGTTGCTTCAAAATATACGAACCTGATCAAGGGGCTGTCCGTCTCTGCACCCAGCGTCGTCTGGCAATCAGATATAACCTATTATGATGTCAACGATAAATTTTACTATGTTGTGTTTATAATTGATGTTTATACAAAAATAATTGTAGGATATAATGTATCTGACAATATGCGTGCAACAGCCAATGTTAAAGCAATGGAGATGGCCCTTGGGAGTTTTAAAGCCCCTTTAATACACCATTCTGACAGAGGAGGTCAATATATTTACAACGAGTACATCGACTTATTAGAAGACAAGAAATGTAAAATAAGCATGTGCAAGTCCTCCCAGGATAATGCCTATGCTGAAAGAATAAACAGAACGATAAAAGAAGAATACCTGGATCATTGGAAACCATCAGATTTTAAACAGTTGAAGTATTATACCCAACGAGCCGTAGATCATTATAACAGTAAGAGATTACATAATAGTTTAGATAGAATGAAGCCTTTAGCGTTTATACAA
>MWYU01000110.1 GCA_002050375.1 Chitinophagales bacterium 62-2 | reverse complement strand
GTATTGAGGAAAGACTGTTGGATTCTGAAAGCCAACGTAGCCATTGTATGTAACAGAAGGGGCGCCTGTTTTTCCTGTCTTGGTAGTAACTAAAATTACTCCATTAGCACCAGCAACTCCATAAGGTGCTACAGCAGCGGCATCTTTTAAAACAGTAAAAGTCTCAATGGAATTAGGATCCAACTGCCTGAAATCCCTTGGTATTCCATCTACAATTAATAACGGCTGATTCGCTCCGGTTGATGAAATCCCCCTTATATAAATATTAGAAGCGTCATTTCCTGGTTCTCCGTTGTTTTGCCTTGTAATTACTCCGGCAACTCTACCTCCTAACGCATTACTTAAATTAGTAACAGGTGTAGACGAAACATCTCTTCCTTTTAACGTAGCGATAGCTGCCGTTACTGATGATTTTCTTTGTGTACCATATCCCACTACTACCACCTGATCAAGCGAAGAAAAACTTTCTCCCATAACCACATTAATTTCCGAACGTCCATTCACTGATATTTCTTGTTTCGCATATCCGACATAAGAAAACACCAGGGTGCCATTTTCAGGGACGGTGATGGAGAAAGTTCCTCTTGCATCCGTTGATGTACCGATATTTGTTTCTTTGACTGTAATACTAACACCAACCAATCCCTTGCCTGTACTATCGGTTACCTTACCCCTAATTGCATTATCCACTATCTTTCTGTTTTCATTCCTATTATCAGTAGTTTCTATTGATTCTGTTTTTGGTTGCTGATAAAATGCTTGCTGAGATATCTGCGCGTTGGTGGGTTTGGATGCTGCAGAGATAATAAACAGGAGAAATGTCAATAAAATCAATTTTAGTTGAGATGTGGTCATAAAAAGCAATTTTGTTAATTAATAAGTTTGATTGTCAGGATTAATCCGGGTGAACAATTTTATTTCACCTAATGAGTAGAAAGTTTTTTTTATTATAAGTAATAATAAAATTCGCGGTTATTAAAGATATAAAATAGAATTCCTATCCAAACGTATTTGTTTTAAACTATAATAGAAATATTTAGTTCTTGTTCAGTCGTTAGCATTTATTATAAAAAGGTTATTTCAAAACTATATTGAAAAATTATTTTAGAACTAATTTTTTTGTTCAAGGGACGAAACATTTTTGGAGTTCTATTTAAAGAAAAAGTATTGGGAAGATACCAAAAGAATCAGTTAATAGTGTTACAAAGATGCTTATGAGAAATTCTTGTTTCCAATCACAACCAGAACCATTATCCTTAACCACAAAAAGAAGGTATATTCAACTTTCTGTAACTCCACATTAATGGTAGATACAAAAAAGGTAATAGTACAATGCAGGCGAGCAGCAGTAAACCTTCAAGGCCAAGAAAATCGTGAAAGCTTGGATTATCATAAAAAAGATAAGTATAGATTATCACTATCATCAAGCTGCGCAACTATGCAGCTAAAAACAGGGTAAGTATGGGTTTCGGTTAATTTGCTTTATGCTGTCTCTTTTCAGTTTACCCTTTTCTCTTTGAACGAGCATCGAGAACATTGTCAGGAATAGAATTAGGATGATTAAGAAGCAACAATTATACTTCCGATCGACAAGTCCGTACAAATCATTTTGCTCGTGAGCATCTTAGCGTTAATCGCCTCTAAATATTTATACTACTTTCCTTGCATAGGCGCGATTTCAACCAAATATTTGTCGCAACACTTCATTAACCCGTACTACTGCTGTATTGCTAAATCTGAAGCAGCCTATCCAGATGCTTACCCAAATGCTTTCAATAATACTGACCGCATCTATACTGTTGTTACTTTTTGACTGGGGAAGCCCTATTTGAGATAACCTTCTTACTGATACCCGTTTTATCTATCAGCATTTTCATCTCCTTCATCCCTCCCCAGGGGGGTTACCATTCTGTCGGTGTATTCGTGTTGCATAATAAAAGCAATTACTGACATTTAGTCCTTTTGTTTGCTACTGCAAACTTCGGTATTATATCGCAACCTTCTTATTTAGTGGCTATGACAAAAATAAAAACCCCGTCATTCCTCTAATAAAAATTACTCCTTAAAAATTGTGCTTCCCGCTTTTATTTAATGACAATTATTCATAATCAACTCCTAAAATTCCCGATAGTCTTCAAATTATTAATAGGAAAAAATCAAGAATGTACAGTCGTGGCAGCCTGACTAAGATATCTTTAAGCTATCAAAAAATGTCAAAAGAGGTATCAGGTGTTCGATTGTAGATGGAATACCGAGGGATTTCAGGCAGTTGGATCCTAATTCCATTGAGACTTTTACTGTGTTGAAAGATGCCGCTGCTGTAGCACCTTATGGAGTTGCTGGTGCTAATGGAGTAATTTTGGTTACTACAAAGACAGGGAAAACAGGCGCCCCTTCTGTTACATATAATGGCTATGTTGGCTTTCAGAACCCAACAGTATTTCCGCAGTAT
>MWYU01000126.1 GCA_002050375.1 Chitinophagales bacterium 62-2 | reverse complement strand
GACATGGACAGGCAATGCAGTCTATTTTAGGTGGTTCCCTGGTTATCCATTTCATAATTATTATTTTATCGTATGAACTGTCAGCTCATCAAAATATGTTTGTGCATCTGCTTTTGTCCACACCCCTATCAAACCGCCCTCTTTAAAAGTATCGTCTTTTACCTTGAATAATTCTTTACCATCAAAAAGTACGGTAAACATATTTTGCTGTATAATTACCTTTAATGTATGCCATTTTGCAGTTTCCATAGGAGCATCCATACCATAAGTTCTGCCTTTGCCAACAAGAGGCAGGTCTTTTCTTTTGCCATTCTCCACTTTGTACAATACAACATTTTTTTCTAAAGGATTTGCACGAACTATGTAGTAATTATTCTTATCAATATATCTCCACACCAATCCGCCACCCTGGTCTTCTTTTCCCGATGCCGCCTTTAACTTCACCTGAAGTTGAAGGTCCTGATATACAAGTTTATCATGTACACAGATATTAAAAGTACTGCCCGAATTAGCGGCGCTTTGTTTTAATATTTTATTATTTTCCTGTGTTACCACCATAAAACCATATTGTGAATTTTGCCTTTCTAAGCCTTTAGGTTTTTTTATTAAAACGTAAACCGCCAAACCAGCTTAGCAGCGCCGGCAGAATTGTTCGGTCGCATAAAGCTAAAGTGCTTTAAATTATCATAACCCCTGTTATACACTACATACAAGTCAGAACCGATATTAGGTATCCAATGCAAGCGAAAGTTGCCTAACAGCAAATCATCTAAAGAGTTCCATTGCACAAAAGTAGATATGTCGAAGCGGGGATTAAATGCATAGTTCACATATTGAGCAAGTTCATTAGTAGTAACATTGCCCTGCGGAAATTTAACTTTATTAAGTGTGTAGTCTGTTTTAAAATTTAAGTGCTTGTTTATATTAATACCTAATGCAGTTTCAAGTGTAGAAATACGACCGGTATAAAAGTCACCCCAGCTATATTCTGCTTCAACCCAAATCCTTCTTCCCTGAAAAGTACCTGCCTGTATTTCCTGCCTGTACATCCAATATTTTCCTGTAGGTATTTTTACAACATCTGTTAAGTTGAAAGTATTATCAATCCTGTCAAACTGCTGAATAAAATTATATTCAAACCGTTCGCCGCTTTTAGTAAAAAAGCCGAGTGGGCGGCTTTCATTAAAAAAACTTTCAAGCTCCCCTGTTGTATGTGTTCTGTACAATTCAAACCCCCACGGTCTGAAATACATTTTTCTAATGCCATATTTAGTAAACCATCTTGGCGTAAAGCGAAAGAACCATCTTACATTATCAAAGTTCTTCCTTTCTAAAAATCCAAGTTCAGGATTATAATCCTGCTGAATACTTCTGATGCCAATAAAGTTATCAATGAGGTCATTGGGATAATCAACAAAGACGTTCCAGGCATAAGCATTACTGCTATTCTTACCCTTATCAAAACTTTTACTTATTAAACCACTAATTACAAGGTTTTTATTTTTTAAAAACTTTGAAGTGGTATAAGCTCCGTCCAATCCCGCTACCTGATTGCTAACTTTGCGGTTATTTTTTGATGTAAGGATGCCACCAATATAAGATTGATTACCTATGTCTCTTTTATATCTTACAACACTATTGTTTGTAGTTGCTACATTTCCACTTGCAGCAGTTTGCAAATTCAATAAGGCTATGTTGTTTTTGCCTGCTTTGCCAAACAGCCTGCCACCCGCAATTATTGAAACAGGTTGAAAATTTTCAATGCCAATCTTTCTTGTATAAAACCCTTCATTTCTTCCACCTAAATTGAACTGATAGTTTTGATAACCTTCTAAAAAGAACTCTCTCTTTTCGGGGTAGAAAAGATTAAAACGCGAAAGGTTGACAGCTATTCTATCTGCTTCCACCTGTGCAAAATCAGTATTTGCAGTAAGGTTAAGTTTGAGTGTAGGACTAAGATTAACGTTTAAGTCGCCACCAACCTTACCCGGATATTTTGTTTGTTGCCCTTCACGTTTTTCAAACCCTGCCAAACCATAAGGCTTTAGTTCAAATCTTTTAGCATAACCTATATTACTGATCCCAGCTAATGTTCCGGCTTGTGCTATATTTTCCAGTTCATAATCCCTGTTCCACCCCTGCCATAAAACCTGCTCATTCTTATGCCTTATGTTTCTTTCAAAATTGATTGCCCATGTATGTACTAATGCTTTTTTAAACTGAAGTGTATTAAATGGTATTCTTATTTCTGCAAACCATCCTTCATTAGTAATACTCGTTTTAGCATCCCATACGCCGTTCCAGTTTATATTAGAACTCTCTTGTCCTGACACTAATAAATCTGCCCTTGCACCATTAGGGTTGATGATGAATAAATAACCATTTCGCTTATCATTAAATGGGCTAATGATAACTTCAAAATTGTCTTCAGTATCATAATCAAAATCACGCTGTAAAAACTTAGCTACTAATTTGTCTTGTGCCTGGTAACACCATACGCCAATGTATAACGCAAGGTTATCGTATACAACAGCAACTTTGGTTTGTTCTGTTGCAGGTTTTCCAAAATCAAGTTCACGTTGTGTAAAATTGTTTATTGAGTTTGTAGTTTGCCAAAAGGCTTCTGAAAGTTTTCCGTCAAAATTTATTTTAGCACTAATAAAATCTGCCCGGATTGTATCAGGTGGACTATGCTGTGCATTAGTGTTTTTTAAAAAAAAAGTAAATAATAAAAC
>MWYU01000397.1 GCA_002050375.1 Chitinophagales bacterium 62-2 | reverse complement strand
AGAATTAATATATAAAACTGACAAGGCGACCTATAAAGAAGCTGACCGAACTCCAGGGGCCGGACATAGCAATATCCCTAACACTTTTGGCTTTCAAAACTATTTAAAGGCAGTGGGAGATTTTATTGCACGATAAATTAAGTGAAGCAATCATTTAGTTACATTATAATCCGGCACCCGTTTGCAGGAACTTTGAAAAGTAGTACTAATATTAGCCGTACCAATTACGCTATCATAAATCTACTGTTATGTCAAAAAAAATAGCTGAATATTTACCTTTCTACTTAGGGTGTAACACCAATAAAGGAAAGCTGCTGGGCATGAATCAACAGGTTATATTCATTCAATCTGCACCTGGCAATATAATAGAAGAAGATATTGAGAAGGCTGACTTTTTTATAAAACCATTCTTAAAAAAACGTCACGATCTGTCCAATGAGGAAAGTTCGAAATTAATTGAGAAAGGAATTAACATTGGCCGGCCAAAGGGATATAGCTTTTCACCCGATGCTTTTTTGTACCTGCTTTCTTTGCATGTTGACCTTTTTAACCTCATTGAAAAGGGATTAGCTTTAGATATAGCTATGGTTAAAACTGAACCTTTATAAGGTTTAAAGCAGGGAAGCATTACATTTAATATCCATTGTTTAGTTGTACCAAATAACACTTTCGGCTTTCAAAATTATTTAAAGGCAGTGGGTGATTTTATTGCACGCTGAATATATATTTTATAAATTGGCTGAATGTCGATTACCACCCATTCGAAAGTAACTTTAATTACTGCATCCGGGCAGGATAGGCAAGGCGTATATAAAATGCGGCACGAGATATATGCAGCCGAGCTAAGCCAGCATTCTCTTAATTTAAATAATCAGCTTACAGATGATCTTGATTCAATAAACCATTATATAGTTGCTAAGTATCCTGACAGGGTAATTGGTTTTGTAAGCATCACTTCGCCTGCTTCTGAAAAATACTCGGTTGATAAGTATTTCAATCGTTCCTCTATTCCATATCAGTTTGACGAACATTTGTACGAGATACGTTTGCTAAGTGTAAATAAAAATAACCGTAACGGCTCTTTAGCGTTTGCATTAATGTATGCTGCATTCCGCTGGGTGCAGTCTCATGGGGGTAAACATATTGTCGCCATTTGCCGTGCCGAGTTTATAGATATGTATTGTAAAGCGGGGCTTCAGCCGCTTGGCCTTAAGGCGGTATCAGGTAAAGTAACTTACGAATTATCTGTTGCATCAGTGGATGATCTTCAAAAGATGGTGCAGGAAAAACCACGGCTGTTTACATTATTAAAAAATAGGATAGAGTGGCAACTTCCTTACTCATTTTTTGCTCCTTCTGCCTGTTATCATGGTGGGTCTTTTTTTAAAGCAATAGGCGAAGATCTGCAAGCATTACAAAAGGCAAAGCAAATAATTAATGCCGATGTTTTGGATGCATGGTTTCCTCCCTCACCAAAAGTTCTTGAAGCGCTCCATACCAATCTGTCGTGGCTGTTACAAACCTCGCCTCCTACACATGCCCGCGGATTGATTGAAGTGATAGCAGAGGTACGTGGTATAAAAGAGCAATACATTTTACCAGGCGCAGGTTCGTCCGATCTGATTTTTCTTGCTCTTAGAAGTCTTTTAAATAAGAGGTCGAAGGTTTTAATAATCGATCCGTGTTATGGAGAATACATTCATGTGCTCGAAAAAGTTATACAATGCGGGGTAACACGATTTAATTTAAACCGGAAGGAAGGTTTTATTGTCAATACAACAGCTTTATTGCAGGAAATAAGCAAGGGCTACGACATGATTGTTTTGGTAAATCCGAACAGCCCGACAGGAGTATATACTGCAAAAGAGGAAATGATAGAAATGCTTTTGCAGGTGCCTGCCACAACACTTATTTGGATAGACGAAACATATATTGAATATGCAGGGGCTTATCAGTCTTTAGAGCAGTTCGCCATAAAAAGGGAAAATATAATAATCTGCAAATCGATGAGCAAGGTATATTCGTTAAGCGGGGTACGGGCTGCTTACTTATGCTGTTCGCCTCACTTAATCGAAGCCTTAAAGGGTCTTACGCCCCCGTGGGCCATTAGTTTGCCCGCACAATTAGCTGCTATTACTGCCCTTAAAGACCCTCAATACTACCAGGAAAAATATTCAGAAACACATGTATTACGTACTAAGCTGAAACAAGATATTGCAGACTTAGGAGTTACGGAAGTGGTTGATGGAGTGGCTAATTTTCTATTGTTTTACCTGCCATCTGATTTTATCTTGGTTGATAAATTTTTAATATACTGTAAAGCAGAAAATCTTTTTTTAAGAGACGTAAGTAATATGGGCCAAAACCTCGGAACTGGTGCAGTTCGGATTGCAGTTAAAGATGAGGCGACAAATAAAAGAATGATCAATATTATTAAACAGGTAATTACCAGGAGTTGTGATACTGAAGTTGCTATTCAAGAGACCGTTTATGGCTAATATTTTTTTTTATAGTTGTCCACTATTTCTTGCCATAGGAAATAAGGTTTGCCATAATCCTGTAGGCTCCTTCAACTGCATAAGGAAGTTGCCGGTGAAATGAGTAAGCACAATAGCTATAATTCCCTTTTCCATATTTAGCCATCAGCCATCCACCACTTTGAGGCGCTTGTCCAACATCCTGTGTCGAAATAATTGGAATGTAAGCAGTATCCCATTTTGAAAAGAATTTAGAACCCCTTTG
>MWYU01000232.1 GCA_002050375.1 Chitinophagales bacterium 62-2 | reverse complement strand
GTCTTCTTCCTTCCGCCCTTACACCTTACGCCTTCTACCTTAAGCCTTATGCCTTCTACCCAATGTCATTTAGTTAAGAGATGTATGGATTATTTTTCTTGCAAAGGTGTAAAGGAGCAAGGTGCAAGGTTTTTTTCTTTGCGTCTCCTATGTTTGCAAAATAAGGGAATAGTTCTTTGAGATAAGTAGTTAAGGTATCAATTAGTTTTGATTTTATAAAGTGAAAAAGAGTGAGAGTGAATTGGCGTCTAAGTAACCAGAAGGTATACTGTCGCAAAGATATTACCTCACTCTTTTTTATCTCTTCGAGTTTGAACAGAATGTAAGAAATGCGGCTATGCTGCATATTCAGAATATCCCATCAGGAGACAAAACGAAGGGAGATTTTTCACTTTACATTTTTTATTTTCAAAACTATCTTAACATGCGAAAAATTGTAAAGCAGGTTGCAGCTATAGATGTAGCTCAAAAGGAACTGGTTGTTTGTTTGGGTTACATGTATGATGATTGGTCGCCAGAGTTATATGCTCATAAAACATTTGCCAATACAGCAAAGGGTTTTGAAGCATTATTAGCATGGGTAAAAAAACAGTCACATCAAGAAGTTGCTGTTCGTTTTGTAATGGAAGCTACCGGTGTTTATCATGAGGCAGTGGCTTATTTTCTTGTAGAAAAAGGTGAAGAAGTTTCCATTGTATTGCCCAATAAGATCAGTAGTTACATGCGTACTTTGGATGTAAAAACGATTACTGATAAAACTGCATCAGAAGCAATTGCAAGGTTTGGACTGGAAAGAAAACTTAATACCTGGCATGCCCCTAAAGATATTTTCAGAAAGCTAAGGCAATTAACCAGGGAGCGTGATCAAATAGTGCAGGAGCGAACTATTGTAAAAAATCAATTGCATGCCGAAGAGGTAGAAGCATATCCCAATAATAGTAGCCTGACAAGGATAAAGGCACGTATTAAAATTCTGGACAAGCAGGAGCAGGAAATTAAAAAAGAGCTTGCAGATCTGATAGCAACAGACATGGAACTCAAAAAAATGGTCGTACTTATTTGTTCGTTACCCGGAGTAGGGTTATTAACCGCAGCAATAGTACTGGCAGAAACAAACGGCTTTGAGCTAATACGAAATAAGAGACAACTGGCAAGCTATGCAGGCTTTGATGTGAAAGAAAAACAATCAGGCACTTCAGTAAAAGGCAAGCCGAAAATATCAAAGAAAGGAAACAAGCATCTGCGAAAAGCTATGCATCTGCCCGCACTTACAGCCATACGGCACGATGAAAGATTTAAAGCAGTATTTGCAAGGTTAGTATCAAAGCATGGAATAAAAATGAAAGCGGCTGTAGCGGTACAAAGAAAACTGCTGGAAATGGTTTTTACCATTTACAAAACAAACAAGAAGTATGATAAAGACTATTTAACCAAAGAAATAAAAGAGGTACAGGAAATTGCAGAGGCAGAGGCACAGGAAGCTGTATAAAAAAGAGAAGCAATCAATAAGACTACTTCTCTTACAGGCTGACTTAAAGTCGCCTAAAACACAAAATTTAAAAAACAATAGAAACTATTAGAATCTTAACACAGAATCTTTATAGATGCATTTCCATAACAACCAACATCATTCCAACCAATATCATCTGTGAGGTAGAAAATGAAATTTGGACTCTTTGAAGTTTGGGAAAAAGATATTTTGAAACTAAAAATACAAAACAGAATCAGGCATAAAACTTTACACTGTCTTTTCATCTTTGTTTATTTAACTTCCGGAAATTCAGTTATTCTTAATGTGGTGCAACCGTAAGGAATAAGTGTCACTTCCTGTACAGGAAGATTTTCAGTGTGCTTTTGTACGCTATATGGAACAGGTCCTGAAGACCCGTTATAAATTTGCCAGTCTTTTAAAACTTTAGCGGGAACTTTTATTTCTATAGGTGCATCTTCCGGAGTCCACGGAAATAAAGCTACCCTGGGTTTAAGACTTACTTTAAAACTGCTCTGTAAGTTAGCATCACTAACGTTTACCAGTCCATAATTCCAGGGAGATAATGGCTTCACTTCGTAATAAGAGCCGAACTTATCTGCACTTTCTACTTTTTTCCAATCTTCTTTTATTTTCAAGGCATAGAGCAATGGCCCACGTTCTACAACAACGGAATTTTCATGCCATCTGGAACGACTAATAGTCATTGGCAACTGTAATTCAACTACATCCCCATTTTTCCAGTTGCGGTTAACAACCGCTATGGTATCACCAAAGACCTTTTTAAATTCATTGCCATTTATTTTGACAACTGCTTCTTTACACCAGTTGGGAATACGTAAATGGAATGGAAAAGAGACAGTACCGTTTGTTTTTATTTTAAATTGAACGTTATCAGTAAAAGGGTAATTGGTAGTTTCTGTAATTGTTACAGGAATTTTATTTGCCACATTTACAGTAACTGTTGATGGAGCAAACAAAAGCGCTGCAACACCACCATCTGCACTTGCGTACCATAAATTCTGCGCAAACTTTGGCCAGCCCTGGTGCATGTTTGCTGTACAGCATGGGTAACCTGAAAGCAAGCCCAATACCTGGTCTGTGCCCTGGTAGTTGGTGTAAAAATTTCTTTCCTGTCTTGTTATCATTACCTGGTTTGGCTGCTGGTAATATTGCCTTTCCATATAATTATCAGTAGCTTGAGTTGGTAGTGCATTGAATGTAATTTTTTCAATGTGATCAGCGAAGGATGGG
>MWYU01000361.1 GCA_002050375.1 Chitinophagales bacterium 62-2 | reverse complement strand
GCCTGGTAGCTCTTTTTAAACGGTCAAGAAGCGAAGCTAAAAGCATGACTATAAAAATGGAAGACTTCGAATCTGTAAAATCTAAAGATGGGAAAGAAGAGTGGGTCTCCCTTTGGTACAAGGAGATATGGGAAGATCAGAAAGGTAAAAAGGACTCAGTTCAGACAATGGATGATATGAGAATTGAAAATGGAAAAATTGCACTTCTTAACCAAAAGGTCCGGCACTTTCCAAATAGGAAAATGTAAACTAACCGGATGATTAAGCTTCTGTCACAAACACTTTTTGTTAACTTCTTTGTAAGCTACCTTTCGCTTTCCAAATAATTCCTTTTTAATTAACAGGAACGTCATACCCCTTTCTATCATTGCACCTGCTGCTTTACGGTTTTCAGTTTACATTAAACACTTACTTTTGCACTTTTAAAAAGGTCAATGAGACCTTTCAACGAAGAACAAATAAGTTAATTTATGGGTCGCATATTCGAAGTTAGAAAATCTACCATGTTTGCCCGTTGGGATCGCATGGCAAAAGCGTTTACACGTATAGGAAAAGAGATTGCCATTGCTGTTAAAAACGGAGGCCCTGACCCTGATGTAAACTCTGCCCTTCGCCGCTGCATGGCCAATGCAAAAGGTGTAAACATGCCCAAAGATCGGGTGGAAGCTGCCATAAAAAGGGCTATGGGTAAAGACATGACCAATTATGAAGAAGTTGTTTATGAAGGTTATGCTCCACATGGTGTTGCAGTACTTGTTGAAACTGCCACTGATAATCCAACACGCACCGTTGCCAATGTAAGAATGCATTTTAGAAAGGGCGAAGGCAGTTTAGGCAACAGCGGTTCCGTTTCTTTTTTGTTTAATCGTGTGGGTGAGTTCAAGATTAAAAATGAAGGCCTTAATTTAGATGAACTTGAACTGGAATTAATTGATTATGGGCTGGAAGAGATTGGTGAGGACAGCGAAGGGAACATTGTTCTGCGTACGGCTTATGACGAGTTTGGCAACACGAGTAAGGCTCTCGAAGATAGAGGCATTAACATAATTAGTGCTGAACTAACAAGGATACCTACTACAACAGTTGAATTAAATGAGGAACAGGCCAAAGAGGTTCTGGAGTTAATAGATAGATTAGAACAGGAAGAAGATGTACAAAAAGTATATTATAACCTCAAATAAAATTATTAGGAAAACGCGTACGATATTGCTCATGTTCCAAGGCAACCCAGCTATTATCACCTCCAACCCCCTTTTGCTTAAGATCAATGTTTAGGCAAACATCTTTCCGCGGCTTTACATCTGTCTAATGGTTGCGGTTTTTTTTAAGTCCCTGGAAAAACAAGTATGATTCGAAGCATAACGTCTTTCCGGAACTTATTAGTACGTTAATATCATTGTTACTTATCGACAAGACAATATCAATGACCTCAACTAATGACCTATCAACTTATTGATTAATTTTACCACCTAAAAAAAGAATATGATTAATGAACAGCCAAAGCCTGTCATTGGATTTAGTTGTGGTGATATTAATGGAATAGGAACAGAACTTATTATAAAAACACTGAGCGATAATCGTATTCTTGATTTTTGTACTCCGGTTGTTTTTGCAAGCAATAAAAGCATCAACTTTTATCGTAAGGCTTTGCCCGATATTAACTTTACTTATGCTGCTATAAAGGATAACACGAAGCCCAACATTAAGCAGGTAAATGTTTTTAATTGCTGGGATGAAGAAGTTGCAATTACGCCGGGCCAGCTAAATGAGCTTGGTGGCAGCTATGCCTGGAAGTCTTTAAAGGCTGCAGTTGAAGCATTGAAAAATAATTCTATTCATGGATTGGTAACTGCACCAATTCATAAAAAAAATATTCAATCTGCTGAATTTAATTTTAGTGGTCATACGCCATATTTAAAACATGCATTTGGAGTAAATGATGTGGTAATGTTAATGGTGGCCAGCAATATTCGCGTTGGGTTATTAAGCGAACACGTACCTGTTACAGAACTTGCAAATCATATTTCTGCTGAAGCGATACTTAGTAAGCTTCGTATTATGAATGATAGCCTGGCCAAAGATTTTGGAATTGACAAACCAAAAATCGCGGTACTTGGTTTAAACCCACATGCAGGTGATGAAGGGCTTATTGGCAAGGAAGAACAAACCATTATTAAACCGGCGATTAAGGAAGCACAAAACAGTAATATTCTTGCTTTCGGCCCTTTTAGTGCAGATGCTTTTTTTGCACGTGGACAACATGAGAAATTTGATGCGGTACTTGCCATGTATCACGATCAGGGCCTGATACCTTTTAAATCGCTTGCTATAGGTGAAGGTGTAAATTATACAGCAGGCCTTCCGGCTGTACGTACAAGCCCCGACCATGGAACTGCCTTTGACATCGCCGGTAAAGGCATTGCTGATGCATCTTCTTTTATTGCCGCTACTTTTGAATGCATTGATATTATCAACAGACGTGCAGGCTATGCAGAAAATCGTAAGAACCCCTTACGAAGGATGAGTGCACGATTATTCTCAAATGTTGTTGACGAAAGAATTGAAGAATAATTTATAATATTCGAGCCTGTGGTAATAGTCTTTGTTTTCACCCCTAAGTACAATCATTCATACGATGCATTCAATTTCCAACAATATTATTTCTATTAAAGTGGGAAGCAAGGGCGCAGAATTGCAAAGCCTGTGTAACGAGCAACACAAGCTGGAATATATGTGGAACGGAGATCCCTCATAC
>MWYU01000307.1 GCA_002050375.1 Chitinophagales bacterium 62-2 | reverse complement strand
ACTGTGTAGGGTTTATGAAAATACTGCAAACCGTTATACCTGATTTATTCTTTGCTGCTTCAACAAGAGAAATATGACCTGCATGTAAAGCACCCATTGTTGGTACATATCCGATTGTCAAGTTTTTTCTCTTTTGCTGTGTAATGTATTTTATAAATACTGCAGCTTCTTTAAATAGTATCATTCAGTGGTAAGTGCATTTAAAAGCCTTAGCTGCGGCGTATCCCAAAAAGATTAGTAACTTCGCCAACTCTTTTTTAAATGTTAGTTAAAAAATTATTCGGATAATGTCAACAAAGAAAAGAATATTATTTATTGCCAACGAAATGTCGCCGTATATAGAGTTGACAGAATTTGCAGAAATCGTAAACAAGTTGGCAATTAAAAGTAACGATGCAGGATATGAGGTAAGGTGCATTATGCCGCGATTTGGAACGATTAACGAAAGAAGACATCGTTTACATGAAGTTGTTCGCCTATCAGGTATAAATGTAAGTGTAGATAATGATGATTACCCGCTTCAGATTAAGGTGGCTTCGTTACCTAACGCACGGCTGCAGGTCTACTTTCTTGACAATGAAGATTTTTTTAAAAGGAAATTTGTATTTAACGACGAAGACGAAAACTGGTATGATGACAATGCACTTCGAACCATTTTCTTTAGTAAGGGAGCTTTGGAAACCGTAAAAAAATTCGGATGGCCGCCGGATGTTATTCATTGCAGCGGATGGATGACCGGGTTAATTCCTATGTATCTTAAAACGGTTTATAAAAAGGAGCCTGTATTTGCAAACAGTAAAGTAATTTATACGATTGGAAGCACCACTTTTACTGAAAACCTCAATTCAGATTTTGCCCAAAAAGCACTTATACATGCCAGCCTTAAAGAAAAAGATTTGGAACTTTTTAAAGATGGAACAAATATTTCATTGCAAAGAGGTGGGGCTTTTTTTGCTGATGCAATAACTTTTGGCGCCGAAAGTGTTGAGAAAAAATTACTTGACGAATTCTCAAAAGTGAAAGGGAAGAAGGTAGTTCCCTTTAAAGGCAGCGACACTGATTTAACAGAGTATTTGGAATTGTATAACGACCTTGCGAGCAAGTAATTTTATCCCCTATTTAAATCCTTTTTCAAGCGGATGCGTAAGCTTTATGTGATAGCTATTGCTATTTTTTCCTGTTTATATGCTTGTACCAAAATTGACTCAACAACTCTTGGAAACGAGTTAATACCAACTATTGATAGGGTAAATACTTTCGATACTTTACTTGATGTAACTACTGCTAATTTTTCAGAGGAAAATACCCCGCGTGTTTATAAAGCAAACGATCATGTAATCGGTGCTATAACTAATGATCCATTGTTTGGCAACACAACTGCTTCGGCTTATTTTCAATTGAAGCCTGTTGTTTATCCTTTTTATTTTCCGGGTAAAAAAGCTGATCTCGTCGCTGACAGTGCAGTGTTAGTACTAAGTTATAAAGGTGTATTTGGTGATAGTACAATTCCTCAAACCTGGAATGTTTATGAAGTTGACAAAAGCAGCGAATTCAGGTATGATACCGCCTATCCTGTAACTGCTAAAATTGCTGCCGCTTCGCTATTGGGTACGAGAAGTCTTGATATTCGTACATTCAATGATTCGATCAGGTACCGGTTCGATAGTTCAATTAACCAGATTCGAATAAGACTTGATGGCAATTTTGCTAAACGTTTAATTAAGGATTATGACACGAGTTCAACAGGCGGTTTAACAAACGCTTACCAGAACGACTCACTCTTCAGAGATAAATTTGCTGGTTTTGCTGTTGTTCCGCAAGGAACCGGGAACGCGTTAATCCGGGTTAATTTAACGGATACCAATACTAAACTCGCTCTATATTATAGTTATAAAGCTTCAGATACTTCCTCAACAAGACAAAATGGAGTAAATTATTTAAGATATAGCCCGGGCTCTTCCGCCACACCTGCTTCAGCTAACGCTAATGTTGTAGTAAGAGACCATAATAGTAAGCGTGTTACTAACTACTTAAATACTAACAGGACGGATGAGGTATTCATACAAACATCACCCGGCACGTTTGCAACAATAAAAATACCCTCTTTAAAAACCTTTGCTAACGTAATAGTTCACCGGGCAGAGTTAATAGCTGAACAGGAGCCTTTTGATGCAGCGGATGCCCAATTCTTTCCCCCCCGATTTTTATTATTAAGCGCTTATGACAGTGTAAATAAGTATAAAATAAATATTCCCAACGATTTTATTTATACATCTGATGCAGGCCCTAATATTCAAACATTCGGCGGGCTTCTTACCAACAAAAGTGTTCCTTCGGTAGGTGTTATAGGTTCATATACTTTTAATTTAACGCGTTACGTTCAGGGCATCGTGTCCCGTAAAGATAGCAGCTACACACTCCGGTTATCTGCGCCGGTGAACGACTCCTTAAAATATACTGCACCTTATCCTTTTCAATCTTCCCCTACAACTATGCTATATATTTCTCCCGAAGTAGCAAATAACGTAGCTATTGGCCGTGTTAGATTAGGTGGCGGAAGTAATTCACGCGTTCGTATGCGTCTAAGGATTATATATTCAAAGATTTAAGCATTCAATTGCTGAAACCATATATTTGCGCGTCTTAAAAAAACTACATTCTTTTATGCCCTATTTATTTACTTCAGAAAGCGTTTCTGAGGTCCACCCCGATAAAGTTGCTGATCAGATTATTGATGCATTAATTGATAATTTTCTTGCCTTCGAT
>MWYU01000257.1 GCA_002050375.1 Chitinophagales bacterium 62-2 | reverse complement strand
GTTTACGCCAGTGGGAATTTATTTGCGGTTAAGAGATCGTTTCCCTGGAAGCATATTGTTAGAAAGCACCGACTTTCATGCAAGCGAAAACAGTTTTTCATTTATCTGTGTTCAACCCATTGCGGGCATTGAAGTTAGCACCACTGATGCTTTTGAATTTAAATATCCCGGTGAGACCGTTATTCGCAAAAAGTTAGCCGGCAAGAAGGAAGTGATAGGTGAACTAAATAGTTTTCTTCAACGTTTTCAGCCATCAAATAAAAGTGAGATTGCTGTTGCGCAAGGTTTGTTTGGTTACACCACTTTTGATGCTGTTCAATTTTTTGAAGATGTGAAGTTGAAAGATGGGAAGAACGAGCCGAATGCAATACCGTTGATGCGTTACAGGTTGTATCAATATGTAATTGCCATTAATCATTTTAAAGATGAGTTATACATCTGCGAGAATAAAGTGAAAGGCTTGGACAGTGATTTGGATTTGATAACTTCTCTTATTCGCAGTAAAGATGTTCCGGTGTTTCCTTTTAAACCTGCAGGCGAAGAAACTTCCAATCTTACTAATGAACAATACAAAGAAATTGTTGAGAAGGGAAAACAAAGTTGCCATCGCGGGGATGTGTTTCAGATTGTACTAAGCAGAAGATTTCAGCAATCGTTTACCGGAGATGAGTTTAATGTTTACCGTGCTTTAAGAACGGTAAATCCAAGTCCATACCTATTTTATTTTGATTATAATGATTACCGTTTAATGGGTTCGTCACCAGAAAGCCAGGTAATCATTCAAAAGAATAAAGCAATTGTTCATCCAATTGCAGGCACATTTAAGAGAACAGGTGATGATGAACAGGATGAGATTTTAGCAGAAAAATTATTGGTTGATCCTAAAGAAAATGCTGAGCACGTAATGCTTGTTGACTTGGCAAGAAACGACCTTAGCAGATTTGCTAATGATGTACATGTTACCAGTTATCGCAAGGTTCATTATTATTCTCATGTTATTCATTTGGTAAGCGAAGTAACAGGTACGCCAAAACCTGGAACTAATCCTTTTGAATTGCTGGCTTCAACTTTTCCCGCAGGTACTTTAAGTGGTGCGCCTAAAGTAAGAGCCATGCAGTTGATAGATGAGTATGAACCAACAGCAAGAGGTTACTATGGCGGCGCAATTGGTGTGATAGGATTTAATGGTGAGCTTAATCATGCGATTATGATACGCTCATTCTTAAGCAAACAAAACACATTGTTTTATCAGGCAGGCGCAGGTGTAGTTAATGCTTCAAATGCAGAAAGTGAATTGCAGGAAGTGAATAATAAATTGAATGCATTAAAGGCAGCGATTTCTTTAGCAAAGGAGTTAGGAGATAGGAGTTAGGAGGGAAGGAGTTAGGAGATAGGAGTTAGGAGATAGAATAATTAAGACAAGAAATTTAAAACAACTTAAAAATCACCCTTTAGGGGTTAGGGGCATGAAAATATTAGTTTTTGATAATTACGACAGCTTCACATACAACCTTGTTCATCTCGTTGAAAAGATAACGCATACAAAAGTGGATGTATATCGGAACGACCAGATAGCGTTGGAAAAGATTAAGGACTACGATAAGATTATTCTTTCTCCCGGTCCGGGTATACCAAGTGAAGCAGGGTTGTTATTAGATGTAATTAAGGAGTATGCTGCTACAAAATCAATACTTGGTGTTTGCTTAGGCCACCAGGCTATTGGTGAAGCATTTGGTGGAGAATTAAAAAACCTTGATACAGTATTTCATGGTGTTGCAACACCTTGTCAACTGTCAACTGTCAACTGTCAACTTTTTAAAGGCTTGCCTGATGAAATTGAAGTTGGCCGCTATCATAGCTGGATTGTAAAAGATGAGGGCCTCCCTGAAGTGTTGGAAGTAACTGCAAGAGATGAAAATAATTACATTATGGGCTTGCAGCATAAAACGTATGATGTGCAGGGTGTACAGTTTCATCCGGAAAGTGTGCTTACACCAGATGGGGAAGCAATACTAAGGAACTGGTTGGTCTGAACTGGGATAATTGGGATGTTAGGATTTTTGGGATAGTGTCTGAACTGGGATGAGTAGGATATTAAGATGTGAGGGATAAGGATATGTAGTTATAATAATTAATTAATGTAATACTATCAAATTTAAAATCTAATCAATCCAAAATCGCACTAATCTCCGTACAAACAGTTAAAAAAGTTAATTATGGCAGATTTTAAATATGGGGAGTTGACAGAGAAAATTATTGGGGCAGCATTTAGAGTGCATGGTACTTTAGGAAATGGATTTCAGGAAGTAATCTATCAAAGGGCATTGGACTCGAATTTAGAGCAATGGGTTTATTATATGCAAGAGAATTTGAAATGGCTATTTTTTATTTGGATCAACAGATTGGCACAAGACGAGTTGATTTTTTAGTTGAAGAAAAAATAAGTGTGGAGCTTAAGGCAATTATTAAATTGGAAGAAGTCCATTTTGCCCAGGCAATGAACTATTTGGAAGCATATAATCTTGAAGTAGGTCTTCTGATAAATTTTGGAAGTAAGCGAATGGAATTTCATCGGTTCACTAATAAAAAATTCAATCCCTTAATAATTCATCATCCTACTCACTTCCCAAAATCCCAAAACTCCCAATAATCCCAGTTCAGACAACATGAAAAAGATCTTACAACTTTTATTCGAACACAAGACGTTAAGCCGTCAACAGGCAAAAGAGGTTTTAACCAATATATCAAAGGGCACATACAACGAGCATGAGGTTAC
>MWYU01000312.1 GCA_002050375.1 Chitinophagales bacterium 62-2 | reverse complement strand
TACTGCCTCACCGGCCTGTATATAAAAAGCCCATGTACTTTGTGGATCTACCAGTTTGAAAGCCTTATCGGTTTCAACAGCGAGTACTGTTCCGCCTGTGCGTAACGATGGTTCCCAAACACTGTCAAATATTTTAATCTTGTCGTTATTAATTCCCAGCAATAGTTTTTTGGTTTCGTCGTTGCTGTCTCCGGCCAATACGATCATCTCATCTACAACCGGTAAAATGGAATTGATGGCTTCTACAATTGGATAATCATTAATGATTGCATTCTTTATAATTGTGAAGCCTGAGATTTTCATTAATTCTTTTGTTGAAATCAAAGAACGAATTTTTTGCTGACTTTGTTACGATTCCTAATAGTATATTAAATCTCGTTTTAAAGAGCAGGAAAATATCTTTACTTACTGCAAATTTGCATTTTGCTATGATAAATTTCGTTCCCATATTTCCATTAGGCATAGTTGTTTATCCCGGCGAAGATCTTAATCTTCACATTTTCGAGCCACGGTATAAGCAACTAATTAATGAATGTTTTGCGGAAAAAAAGCCCTTTGGGATACCAACAGTTTTAAAGAACGGGTTGACCGAGAGAGGAACCCTCGTTGAAGTAAAAGAAATCGCGGAAGTTTACCAGGATGGAAAGCTGGATATAAAAACAAAGGGCTTGAAAGTTTTTACTATTCTGGAAGTGGTTAAACAAGTTCCGGACAAGCTTTTTAGCGGGGCGATTGTTAACTACCCAAAAAATGATGAAACAAAGAATATATATCTGCTGGGCAAAGTGCTGAAAAATATAAGAGAGCTTCACTCGCTGCTAAAAGTGGATAAAACTTTTTCGAAGCCTGACGATGAATTACAGTCTTATGATATTGCACATCATTGCGGGCTTTCGCTTGAAGAAGAGTATGAACTCCACGGTTTATTAAGGGAAGACCAGCGGCTTGAGTATTTAAAACGACATTTAAATAAGTTGCTTCCGGTAGTTGACGAGCTGGAAACTTTAAAACACCGTATAAAATTAAACGGACATTTTAAAAACCTGTCTTCCAGCTTCAACCTTTAAAACTGTACTAATGCAAATGAGGTCATAAAGCTGCATCTTTGTCCACATGACTACACTGTGTTTCGACTTTGGTAATACCAGGCTTAAATGCGCAGTTTTTAACGATCGTACATACGCTGAAACCATTGTTTTGGAAACCGACTCTGTTGAAACTATTGACCGGCTTATTCTAAAATATAATCCCGTAAATTCTATTTTATCCTCTGTTGTAGATCATAACCTTGAAATTGAAAGTGTATTAGAAAAAAAAACGCACTTCCATAAATTATCTTACGATAGCAAACTGCCTTTCACAAGTCCTGTAGGTAAACCTCAAACAATAGGCGCTGACAGGCTTGCTATGGTTGTAGCAGCCATTGATTTATATCCTAAACAGCATAACCTGATAATAGGCCTTGGAAGTTGTATTACTTACAACTTTGTAAATAAGTATCACGAATTTATAGGAGGCAGCATTTCTCCTGGTATGGAAATGCGTTTCAAAGCGCTTCAGTACTACACTGCTAAACTTCCTTTGGTTGATGCGGACTGGAATATTCCATTGTTAGGGTACGATACAAAAACAAATATTCAAAGCGGAGTACAGCTTGGGATGGCTAAAGAAATAGATGGAATCATTGATGCATACAGCCAGAAGTTTGCCAACTTTAACGTCCATTTAACCGGGGGTGATACAGGCTTTTTTGTCCCCCTGCTTAAAAATCAGGTAATTGCAGATCCTTTCTTAATATACAAAGGCCTTTATGCCATTAGTGAGTACAATCAAAAAACTAAAACTTAGTCTCAGCCTTTTATTGTTGTTAGGGTCTTTTTTTGCCTCAGCACAGGAAAACTCTCCTTTTTCACGATTTGGTCTTGGGAATGCTTTGCCTAACCGCAACATAGTAAACACAGCCATGGGTGGAACATCTGTTTCTTATTCAGATTTACAAAGCATAAATTTTTCAAATCCTGCAAGCTATAGCGAGTTAAAAAGGTATGTTGTTTACGACATTGGCGTATCTCTCACAAACAGGACTTTAAAAAGTATTAATCCGGCTGGTAAATACAGTTCAGTTGATCTGTTGCCTTCGTATGTTACACTTGGAATGCCTTTGAATAAGAAGCGGAATATGGGGCTTGTTTTTGGATTGCGGCCACTATCAAGGATTAGTTATTTAACACAAGAAGCAAAAAGAATAAAGAATAATTCGTCAGGGCTTTCTGATAGTGTTGTATACTCATACGAGGGAAGTGGTGGATTATACCAGGCTTTCGCCGGCGTAGGTAAAAGCTGGGGCGGCTTTAGTTTAGGCGTAAACGCCGGTTACTCTTTTGGCCGCCGGGAAAATATTACGAGCACGTTTATTATTGACAGTGTTCAATCCACCAACTCCAACTCATCCATACTTACCTCGTATGGAAACCTTTTTATAAGCGGTGGCATGCAGTACAAAGCAAACCTTAGTAAAAGGACGGTTCTTCGGTTGGGTGTTGCAGGAAATATGAAGCAAAAGTTAAACGCAAAACAAGACATACTGCGCGAGACTTATGCGTTTCAGGCAAACGGAAGTACACTTCCTATCGATACCGTTTCGTTAATATCGGATAAAGCAGGAACTATTGAATTGCCTGTATCCTACACTGCCGGGTTCAGTATAAATAATGTGATATTAGATCGCCTGGGCAACAAGTTCGATAAAGGATCACTTTCTTTTGAATACGAATCCTCAC
>MWYU01000748.1 GCA_002050375.1 Chitinophagales bacterium 62-2 | reverse complement strand
TTCGGACTTCCAACAAATCAGTAACGCATCTCAGGTAACTATTGGAGTAGGAGTACCAACAAAAAGTGATCCAGACACCTGTATTAGTACGATCCTTTTTCAGCCACACCAGGCAAGACAAACCTATTCGAAGGAGTATCTGCACGCTGATGAAGAAGAATTTTTTTGCAGCGGAAAAAGTTCCAGCAATGTAATAGGAAGTAAAACCAACATTGCACTTGCCATTTGTTATGAGTTATCAGTTCCTGCACATGCAGAAAACGCATTTAGAAATGGAGCAGAAATTTATGTAGTAAGTGCAGTTAAATCTGTGGAAGGAGTTGATAAAGCCATTGAACGGCTATCTGAAATAGCAACAAAATATTCAATGACGGTACTATTGTCAAACTGTGTTGGTGCGTCTGGAGGTATAAAATGTGGCGGGAAAACATCTGTTTGGAATAAAGAAGGCTTACTTGCAGCACAGCTAAATGACACAGATGAAGGAATAATAATTCTCAACGCTGAAACACAAGAAGTAATCGAAAGGACAATATAAATAAACTTTAAAGGAATTGAATGGTTGAAAAATTGGTGCAATATATGCTGAAAAAAATGCCTCATTGGTAGCTGGGCAGCTATAAGTTTCATTGTGGTTTATGACTAATGCATCTTTACTTTATTAACTGAAGGATGCGAAAAGACATTAATGGTAATAAAGCTTTTTATTAAAAGGGAGGCTACTTAAGAGGTGAAGTAATTGAGCTATAAATTCATGTAACCCTGATAACCATTTGCTTACCAAAAGGAAAGCGCTTTGCAGGAAGTTCTTGGGGTTGTAATTTCAAAGCAACTAAAAATGCTTAAGCGCTTTTAAATACTTACCTATATCTTTCAAATCCTCCTTTGCAATTTCCTGGTGATTGAATGAGGGCATTGTTCCAAGGCCGGCCCGTACCTGCAATTTTTTTAAAAAGCCTGGTGCCGGAGTTGAATTTAGTGCAGGACCTAATCCGCCCTCGCCACCGGGGTGGCACTTCTGGCAATGCTTCATGTATAATTCCTGCCCGTGTTGTACCTGCATGTTTTTAGCAGTAAAGGTTTTTCCAACAATAGGTTCGCTTTTGCGAAGAGCGCAACTATATAACACTATTGCTGCTGCAACAAGAATGACTATTGAAATTTTGTTTGCTTTCATTAGATAATAATTTTTCAGCAGGTTGATAAGCACATCTTTATAGCCCCGCGATTAAATTTTCCATCAATGCCGTCTCATGATCCTTCCTTTGTTATTTTCCAGATCACACCTGTTTTAACTTGTGGCTGTACGCTCTTTTTTGTAAGCCTCATAATTCCAAAGTCGGCGATATACATTGCCTTACCTGAAGGGTCAAATTTTACTGAAACAGGCCGTTCCAATCCACCTCTTTTAAAACGCGTTGCAGGCCCGTTCTTACGTCCTTTATTAACTGCAAAATCTTGTATTACCCCACTGTTTATATTTACCCTCACTACTTTGAAACCCACCGGAGCTAAAACTTTTCCGGCCTTCGGAGCCATGTCTCCGAACTGTGCAACAAATGCTTCGCCTGCATAGCCAAAAGCGGCATTAGTACAAAAGTCGAAACCGTTAGAAGACGAGTGAACGCCAAATATGGCTGTAGGTTTGGGTGGCTTATTAGGTTGAATTTGCAGGATTGCTTTCACAGGATCTTTGCCGGGAACTTTAAATTCTTCATCATCAATGATAGATTTACCTGCAGAGTAGTCGGGCCAGCCGTACCATAAGCCGGGCCTCACTTCCCAAAGAACATCGCCTGCACCCCAAACGGGACGGCTGCCTCTGTCGTCGTAGCCGTTTTCGGTAATATATAATCTGCCTTGTTCATTAAGAGCAAGGCCGAAAGGATTACGAAAGCCCCAGGCAACAAGTTCGGGTGCACCGCCGTCGATTGGTATCCGAAGAATAGAACCCGTACATGGAATACTTCCTTTTTTAATTTCGCCGGGGATTGTACTTTGGTTAAACGGTGAATAAGCGCCTGTTGTTGCTTCGCCTTTAGAACCCTCAGCTAACACATTTTCCGAAGTAAAGTTTATACCATTCAATACAATATCGGCGCAGGGTATATCGTGAAAATCTTTCTTTCGCATCAGCCAGCCAAACTCTTTATTATCCGGGCCAACAACCGATGAATTAGTGGCAGTTCCCTGACCAAAATAAATGTAACCATCTTTTATAACAGGACCATTAGTGTGATGATCGCCAACACTTGGAAGGTTCGCAATCAATTCTTTTATGCTGCCGTCCATGTTTATTCTTAATATTTTTCCGCCTTCTCTTTCTCCGCCCTCGGCAACATAAAATGCTCCTTTGTAAAAAGTAATTCCTGTCCACGGGCCATTGTTAGCTCCTTTGGCAATTTGCGTTGTTGTTCCACCGGGTTCAATTCTTAAAAGTTTTGGTTCGCCAAAAACTTCTCCATAAGAATAACCGGCTTCAATAACATAAGCACGTTGCTCATCGTCAAAAGCTACTGCAGTGGGAAATGTCAGGCCGCTTACAACCGCTTCTATTTTGTATCCGGGTGGTAATGCAATATCTGAGGTATTAATTTTTCGTGACGATATAGATGATATTTGTCCGCCACCGTGTGAGGATCGCATTCTATAGCAAGAAGTAACTGCTAATAAAAATGGACATATAAAAAACAGGCTCAACCACTTTTTCATAAGGCAGTTTCATATATCATATAAAACCCATGCCTTTTTAAATTGTTTACTATTTCAAATAAAAACACAACAACCTTTCCTAATGTTTTTGCAATTCTTATAGCAGGGTAAATTTTTCTACAAGAAGGAGCAAGCGTATTGACATGTCTTTAAAAAACCTTCTTATAAAAACTTAGGTTTTTGTAGCGATAAATTACAAACGGTATTCAAGGTGTCAATCAAATAAACTGAAAGCTCTGGTGAATATGCTTCGTCGTGCATATGCATAAAAAAGTACAGTTCCTTTAAGCCGTTATCCAGCCAGTATCTAATCCTGTTAACCCATTCATCTATTCTTTTATAATCCGAAGGGTGGAGGCTGTTGCCAACGAAACGGACAAACGCTTTAGGAAGGGTAAGATACATGTGCACACAATCGCGGCGGCCTGCAGCATCGGTAATAACATATCCAACGTTAAGTTTTGCAAGCGTTGAAATTAGTTCCTCACTTTCTTTTTTATTTGCAAACCATTCAGGGTTTCTTACTTCAACAAAGAACTGCAGATCGGTTGGAAGGCTTTCAAGATATTTAATAAGATTGGTTTTTCGTGAGGGAGAAAACCTGTCACTTACCTGCAGGAAGATAGGACCGAGATGATCTCCAAAGGCTGCAATACCTTCAAGAAAAGAATTGGTTTTATCTTCAATATTTACAAAAGAACTGTAGTGGCTGATGGTTTGAGGAACTTTTGGACAGAAAATAAAATCTTTGTCTTTTACTTTGTCTGCCCATTTTTTTATAGAAGAAGGTGGGTAGATTTTATAGTGTGTTGCATTTAGCTCAATCGAATTATAATGGTTTACGTAATGGTCTAAAAACTTCGCTTCTTTGGTGCCTTCCGGATAAATTTTGCCAACCCATTCTGTTCGTCCCCACTTTGCACAACCTATATAAATCTTTGGAGAATTCTCTTTTGCACCGCTAAGTATTTTTTTGTTTGAGGGAGGGTCGGGGGGAAGGGAAAGATCAATTTGTTTTAATTCTTCATGAGGTACTTTTCCGAAATCCATAGCAGAGGTTTGATGCAATTTAATGTAAGCGGCAGCAATACAAAAATTTATGAGTTTCAATCATTGTGATGGTGCTGAAATAATTTTTATGTAAGCGCTTTAAGAACCGGTTCCTTACTTAAGGCTGCAAAACATTTCTGCCGTTTTCTTCTCTTCTTTTATAATAGCTGAATCAGCATTAGTTTTAGTGATAAGAATAACTCAATTGTCCATAAGGTTACATAAATTAGAAACAGGTTCAGGGATTTCCCTGTTTTGATTAATTTCTTTTGGAGCAGGGCTAAGAATTTTGGATGAACTAAAGCAAAGATTGAGGTTAATCAATTATAGAAAGTTTACCCTCATCTCCTAATAATCCCCTTATAACTGATGATGTTCTTTGGTTTTATTATAAATAGATTTGACAGAACCTATCGCTATTATATTTTCTATATTTAGTTTAAAAATTGCATACATATGAAAGCAGTAAAAAAGTTTTCTGATAACGGGGTATATTTTAAAATGGTGGAAGAACCTGTACCAGAGATTACAAAAGACACAGATGTAAAGATACAGATTGATGCTATCGGGATATGTACTTCTGATATTCATGTTTTGCATGGAACAATGACAATGCCTGATGGAAACACTGTGGGACATGAATACACCGGTACAGTAGTGGAAGTTGGAAGCGCTGTACGAAATGTTGTTCCTGGCGACAGGGTAGTTTGCGAAAATGCTAAAGGAGCATGTTTTAAATGTAAGCTTTGCCTTTCCGGGCATTATGAGTTATGTCCTGAGAAGAAATCTCCGGGATGGTTTTCGCAGGGCGTATATACAGAATATACTGTTCAGCCAGAGTACTGTGTTCATAAAATACCGATGAACATGTTAAAGGAAGTAGCTGCTGTAGCGGAACCTTTTGCAATCTGTGTTTACGGTTGCCTTGAAAGGGGAAGATTTCAAAAGGATGACTTTACAGTAATTTATGGTTTGGGACCCATCGGGTTGTTTACCTTAATAACTTTAGTGGATCTTGGCGCTAAAAATATAGTATGTGTTGCAAGTACACGAAGAAACAAAATCCGGTACCAATTGGCCGAAGAACTGGGCGCAAATGCAGTCTTATTAACGGAAGATGACATACCGGCAAAAGTGAAACAAATGAATGATGGCTGGGGAGCGGATTGTGTTATTGATTGTTCCGGCAACCCTGATGCTATCAACCAGGGAATAGGTCTGTTAAGGAAGGGTGGTAAGTTTATCGCTTTAGGTATATCACATGATGCACTCATTCCATTTGCTTTTAACACCGCGGTTCTCAGTGTTATAGAAATGGTTTTTTCTGCTACTTCTTCTCACGACACTTGGATAAAAGTGATTGGCATTTTGGAACGCAATGAAGAAAAAATTAAGAAGGTAATTACACACCAATATTCTTTAGATGACTGGGAGTTGGCTTATGAAAAAATCGCAAACCGTGAAGCAGTGAAGGCTGTGCTGATAAATGAAAGAGAGCGTATTTAACCACCCCTGATTTTAATGCTGCGCATTAAAAAATTGTTTCTTGTAATTAATAAAATTTGTAAGTAAAGATGTTTCCTCCTTTTCAAGGAGGAAACAGAATATTTTTTAAACTTGTTTTAGAAATATTCAGCGGTGGTTACGCCTGCTACTTTTCATTGTTTCAAGAGTTGGCGGCTCTGATAAGCTTGGTCAATACTTAAAAATTCAGCTTAATAAATAACACAAATAAAATTTGAACAAAACAGCATTAATATTCGGAGCAGGAAAAACAGGACGAGGCTTTGCTGCTCATCTTGCATTTATTGGAGGATACGAAATCGTATTGATCGATAAAAACAGGCAATTGGTTTCTGATCTAAAAAAAACTAATCAATACGACATCGAGATATTAGACAATAAAGAAAAGAGCTGTACAATAAATATATCCGGTGTTTATCACATTGACGATGTTTCATGGCATAATGAATTCGTTAATACCCCACTTGCTTTTACATCTGTTTTTGGCAACAACCTCGAAGAGCTTTCAACGGATTTGGCATTAGCACTTCAAAAAAGATATACCAAAAATTCTAACCAGCTTCTTACTATTATAACTTGTGAAAATCTAACAAACGCTGCCTGTTTTCTTAAAAAAATGGTTCTAAAAAGTTTAGATGAAGAAGAAGAAAAATGGCTTTCAGAAAAGGTTGGGTTTTCAGAGTCTATCATATTTAGAACTTGTCTTGAGGCAGGTATTGGTCAATCTCCTTTGACTATACGTGCTCAAAATTTCTTTGAACTTCCATGTGACAGTGATGCGATCAAAGAGAAGCTTCATGTTCATGGGTTAAAACCTTTGAAAAATTTCAGTAATCAATTGAGAAGAAAAATATACACTTATAATTGTATTAATGCAGTGATAACTTACCTGGGAGCTGAAAAAGGATATACTCATTTGCATGAGGCAGGTAACGATGTTGAAATTCTTGCAATAGCCAGGAAAGCAGCTAACGAAACATGCCTTGCCCAGGTAGCTGAATTTGGTTTTGACCCGAAAGAACAGGAAGAATGGATGAATGCTGCATTTGCAAAATTTGCAGATAAAAATATTCCGGATCCTATTGAAAGAAACGGAGCCGATCCAGATAGAAAACTTAGCCGCGACGATAGGTTAATCGGGCCTGCATTGCTGGCTTTGAAACATGCGATTTATCCTGAAGGTTTGTTAGCTGGTATAATGGCTTGTTTTGATTATAGAGACCCAAATAAAAATTCTGCAATAGCTAATGTGATACGTGATAAAGGAGCTGACTTTGTATTGCAGGAAGTTTGCGGGTTATCTTCTGATGAAGAACTTTTTATGCTTATTAAAGAACAGATCATAAAAAGTGACTTCAATGGAAAGTGAAAAGAAGATTGCATTCGCTACCCTTGACATTGGTACATCACAAATTAAGTTGGGCGTGTATTGCCCGTTTCTTTCGGATAAGATTATCCTTATAAATATTATAGAGAATATAATAGTTTATGGAAGTTTAGGAGAGGTAAGAGCTGAATATAATACTATCAGAGAAAAGTCTTTTCAGTTATTTAAGGAATTAGGCGCCTTTTTAAAAAGAAATAGGGTAGAAGTTGTTTACATCGGAATTTGTGGTCATATATCGAGCCTCATCGAATGGAATAAGGTAAAAGGAAGTCCCGCTGAAAAATCATTTCCGATATGGTTAGACACAACAAGTTATAACAGTCTCGATCAATATAATGCAGTGATGGGCAGTGGGAAAAGCAAACAGATCATAGGTACTTTTTTACCTGCAGGTACAAATTGGTTGTTCACGAAATTGCTTCATAGAAGAGCGTCAGGGTTCTTAGAGGACTCAATATTTCTCCAGGTTGGCGATGCAATATTTTATGAACTCTGTTTACAATATAAAACTCATTTCAGTTCCCAGCTTAGCATGGTGAACTTGAAAAAAAGAGAATATGCGCCAGAATTACTGGATCACTTACAGTTAGATAAATCCTGTTTTCCATCAATTGAATATGATCCATCACCAATTGCTGAAGCTCATAGATTTTTTTTTAATCTCCCTGCTGAAAGCTTTGTCTTCCCTGCTATGGCAGATTTGTATACATCTTTATACGGGTTAAGGCTGCGGGATAAGGAAGGTTTTATGTTAGCGAACACTTCAGAACAAGCAGGCGCATTTTATCTCCGTCCTCCAAATGTTTTGGATAATTTTTTAAATATTTCTTTCAATCAGGGTTTTATAAATTATGGAAGCACAAACACCGGAGGAAATGTTTTGAGCTGGTTTTTAAGTAATGTGCTGAATATAAAGACAACTACCGAAGTTCTAAACGAACTAACTGCTAAAGCTGACGCAATTGAACCTGAAAACACACCTGTTATATTACCGTACCTGCAAGGAGAAAGAGCTCCGTTATGGAACAGTAAGTTAACTGCTTCAATTCTTGAATTAAATTCATCTCATACCGAAGTTCATTTGTTTCGTGCTATTCTTGAATCCATTTCATTTGCAAGAAGAAACTGTTTTGAAGAGATTGGAATCACCGATCTTGATTTAATTAAAATAGCAGGGGGTTCTTCAAAGAACACTCTTTGGAATTCTATCAGGGCAAGTGTACTAAACAAGCGTGTTGCAGTTGCTGACGAAAAAGAATTGGCTATGGCTGGTCTTATTTATTACATGATGGAAACTAAGGAAAGCTCGTTTGCTAAACCCGCTATAAACTTTTCAATAACAGAACCTAAGCGCGAGTGGCTAAATCTTTATGATGAAAAATATGCAAGGTTCGTCAAGTACCAGAAGTTATTAAGTTGACTCTAATTAATATTTTAACGGGCTGCAAAATGTAATTAATTTGAGATAGTTCTATAAGAAAGAATTGAATTCTGCAAATCGTTTAGGTAAACCTCAGTAGAAAAGTGACTACACCGTGTATAATGAATCGTTTTTGTACTAAGGTTAAAACGGAAAGATGAAATAAGGTTTTTAAAACCATTATAATACAAGGGGGCATCACGCTTAAAAATATGAATTAGCCTAAGTCTTTATCATGAAAAAAGAAGTCTTAATTATTGGCGCGGGCAAAATTGGAAGAGGGTTTATTGCCCAACTCTTTTATAACAGCGGCTATAAACTCTGGTTTCTGGATGCATTAAAAGAAGTTGTGGAGCTTTTAAATAAAGAAAAGAAATATAGGATTGATATTGCAAGCGAGGGAAAAGATTTGACGGAATATATTGAAGTTGAGGGTGCGTTTACTTTAGATGATAAGGAAAAAGTTGCTGAGGTTTTATCTGATATAGAGATTATAGTAAGTAGTGTAGGCGCTGCAAATATTGAAAAGGTAACCAGGTTTATTAAAGACATACTCATTGCTACCAATCGAAAAAAGTTACTGAACTGGATCATATGCGAAAATGCTAACAATCCTGCTAAAAAGATTAGAGATATACTATTCCAAAATGCTGATCCGGAGTTTGAGGAATTTGTAAATTCTAAACTCGGGCTTGTAGAAACACAGGTTTTGAGAACAGGTATGCCAGCTAAGGAAGAAGTAATCATCAAAGAACCTTTAGCATTGCGTATGCAGGATTGGTGGACTTTACCATTAGATAAAGATGCGTTTATTGGTCGTATACCTGAGGTTAAAGGGTTTATCCCTAAAACCAATTTTGCTAATGAATTGGTACGGAAACTTTATACTTTCAATGGTACTAACGGGCCTATTGCTTATATAGGGTGGGCAAATGGTTATAAAATTTTGCACGAGTCAGCATTGGCTTACGCGGAATTTTTTAGAGAAATTCAGGAAGAGGCTGCTTTTGGAATCATTAATGAATTCGGCCTTAATGAAAAAGAGCAAAGGGAGTTTATGGCACTGGCAATGAAGAAATATACTGATCCAACCATCAATGACCAAATTGAAAGAAATGCTAATGATACTAAAAGAAAACTGAGTAAAGAAGAGAGGTTGATAGGCCCTGCATTACTATGTTTAAAGTATGGAAAAAAACCTAATGCTTACGCAAAAGCTATTGCAGCAGCATATCACTATACAGGATCTAAAGATGAAGGCACACAGGAAGTGCAGGAAACAATCAGTCAAAGTGGAATTGAAGAGGCAATAAAGAAATACTCATCCATTAATGAAGCATCTGCTCTTTATGACCTTATTCTTGAATCGTATAAATCGAAGAGTTTTATTTTTTGAATTGCAGGATCGGAAATACAATGTATTTAACTGAGATATTTTCACGCGAAGCAAAACTGACGCGCCGAAAAAAACTTAGCTCCTTTGCCTCCTGGCCCGAAAAAATAAAACAACAGCTTTCTACTAAACTACTTGAACTGGACATTTGCAATAAAGCTATATGAAACAAAATCGCAGAGTTATTGGCTACTCGGTAATTGTTGCCTTAGGAGGACTTCTCTTTGGTTTAGATACTGCAGTTATTTCAGGGGCCGAGCAACCGATTCAGGCTTTATATAAATTAAGCAATTTTAAGCATGGGTTTACTGTTGCTATAGCTATTATAGGGGCAGTCGTAGGTGCTTTTTCTGCCGGTTTTCCTGCAGAGCGATATGGAAGAAAAATAGTAATTGTAGCCATCGCCTTTATCTTCACCATAAGTTCTATTTTATGTGCTGTTGCACCATCATGGATTGTCCTTGTCATTTTTCGTTTTATTGGTGGTCTGGCCATTGGGGCTTCATCAGTGGTTGGACCAATGTACATCGCTGAAATTGCACCTGCCAACATCAGGGGTAGGCTTGTAGCTTTTTTTCAACTGAATGTTACGTTCGGACTTTTTGTTGCTTACAGTTCAAACTATTTGTTTTCGGGTACAGGGGATAATGCCTGGCGCTGGATGCTGGGCATTGTGGCTGTGCCTTCAATATTATTTTTTGTATTAGCATTAATTATTCCCGAAAGTCCGCGTTGGCTTGTAAAATATAATTTTCTTAAAGAAGCCCGAAGGGTTCTTGCCCTTTGCGGAAGAGTTGATATTGAAAAAGAAATAAATGAAATTCTTGAGTCTCTTAAAATAGTTTCATCATCATCAGTTGAAAAACTATTTAGTAAGAAATATTCCCGGCCAATTTTATATGCTGTTTTAATGGGCGCGTTCAACCAGTTAGCAGGTACCAATGCTATTAATTATTATGCAACAAGGATTTTTGAAATGACTGGCATGAATACTAATATTTCTTATTTGCTTCCAATACTAATTGGTTTAACTAAGGTGATTGTTTTAATAATTGCTATGAACTTTATTGATAGATTTGGACGTCGTTCATTAATGATCCTGGGTTCGGTTGGATTGATAATTTTTATGAGCCTGATCGCATGGACCTTTTACGGGAAACATTTTGACGGACCCGGTATTGTGTATTTCCTGCTTGGGTACATGTTCTTTTTTGGCCTTTCTGATGGAATTGTAATCTGGGTTTTTATTTCTGAAATCTTTCCAAACTCAATCCGCTCAAAAGGACAATCACTGGGAAGTTTTACCCATTGGTTTTTTGCTGTTATCATTTCCTGGACATTCCCGGTGGCAATCAATAGTCCTGCTATTGGACCCGGAAATGTATTTATGTTTTTCGCAGTTATGATGGTACTTCAATTATTATTTTCCTGGAAACTTATGCCGGAAACAAAAGGTAAAACATTGGAACAGATTCAAAAAGATTTGAAAATTATTTATTAGTAACGGAAAAAATGAAATCTCAAAATACCAGTTATAAAGTTTGGTGAAGTAATATTAAATTTTAAACACTATTTGCAGTAGGGATAAGCCTATATATTAATTGCTGAATAAATGGAATGTTCCATAACTTATTATTAGCTTTTTATGTTAACGATTTCAGAGCTCATTAAATGCATTTTATTCTCGCTAAAAAGGAAGACAGTTTTTTCCCTTGCAACTCTTTTGATGTTAGGTATTAGTACCCAGGCACAGCACGAACATCAACACGGGCAACAGGAGCAAGGAGTGAAATTGGTGGAAAAAGTGGAAGCTCAACCATTGCTTTCACAGGCTCTTAGGGTAGGGGAAGCTCTTAGTTTTATAGGCAACTCTTTACCGGAACATGCAGTTAAGCGATTACAGGCCTTGAAGAACTTGCCTTACAACGAGAAAACGGTACAGGCTGTACAGGAAATTCTCGATCCATATTGTTTAGCAGTAGTGGAGATCAATCCGGAAGCAAGGGTAAAGGTAAGTGCAGGTCCGGCTAAACCGGAACTGATTCAGGAAGGTTGGAAAAGTTACCTCGTGAAAGTCTATAACCAGGCCCACATTGTAACTAAACTTGTTGCTGAAAGTCCCAACGCACAACCCTTGTTTTACACATCCACATTTTCGCACCGCATGTTGGAAAAAAATAAATTGTCTCCGGGTCAATTAGATAACAGTTTCCTTCAAATAGCCATTTACCGCGATAGACCTTTAACCCAAAATCTTTCAGGTTTAGAACTTGAATATGCGGTATTACAATTATATACACGCAGCAAAGGAAAGCGGGAGGCCGAAATAGGTTTTAATGTCGGTCAGGGAACACAAGACATAGGTTTTAGAAATTCAGTAAGTCTTCTTTTTGATATTAAGCCTGCCGTAAAAATGATCTTTGATGTAAGAGATGAAGATAATTCTCCAACAATGGCCTCTTTTATTATCACTGACAACATTGAAAGGTTTGGACGTACAAAGGAAAAGACAAATCTGCCATGGCGCCTTCCCTGGAGAGATTGGGAACCGGTTAAAATGGATAAGCCAATAGATACAATTGCGCCGGTGAATAAATTAAGTGGAATATATCCACTGCCTGCCCGAAGATTGGCAATGAAAGATGTGTACCCTGACTTTAACTTCCAGCCGCAGGTATACCGTGCTTCAGGAGAATATGTTTACTTATCTCCCGGAACATATGAGGTAGTTTATACAAGGGGGCCCGAATATTTACCTCAGCGCCAGCAAGTAATTATCCCGGCAAATAGAGATTCAATTAAAGTTACTTTTCGTTTGAAACGTTGGATACAAATGTCAAAACTTGGCTGGTATAGTGCCGACCATCATATCCACGCAGCAGGATGTTCTCATTATGAAAGTCCTGAAGAAGGAGTGAAGCCTCTTGATATGTTCAGGCAAATAAAGGGCGAAGATTTAAACCTGGGAAGTAACCTTACCTGGGGACCAAGCTGGTATTACCAGAAGCAATATTTTACAGGAAAGGATGATCCCTTATCGGATAAACAAAATTTATTGAGATATGACATAGAAGTATCAGGTTTTCCTTCTTCGCATGCAGGTCATATTTGTTTATTGAATTTAAAGGAAGACGACTATCCAAATACCAAGGTCATCGAAGACTGGCCAAGCTGGACACTACCGGTATTACAATGGGCAAAGAAACAAGGAGGCATAACAGCCTATGCTCATTCAGGTTGGGGGCTTGAACCTGTCACTCCAACTTCTGCAATTCCAAATTATGTAGTGCCTAAACTTGACGGCATTGGAGCAAACGAATATGTTGTAACCGTAACTCATGGTGTTGTTGATTATTATTCGCTTGGGGATACGCCTGTTCCCTGGGAATTAAATATGTGGTATCATACGCTTAATTGCGGTTATAGAACGAGGATTGGCGGCGAAACTGATTTTCCCTGCATTTCAGATGAAAGGGTAGGATTAACGCGCAGTTATGCTAAGCTTAAGGGAGGGATAACTTTCGCTGGTTTTATGGATTGCCTTAAAAGTGGCAGCAATTATGTGTCAGATGGTTTTTCTCACCTTATAGATTTTAAGGTTAATGATCTTGAGGCGGGAGAAAAAAATAGTGAACTAACCATTGCTGCTAATTCCAACCTAAACATTTCAGTTAAAGTCGCTGCCATGCTTAGAGAAACCCAGGATGAGACAGGAAAGTATATTGCTTCGCGTACCCCCGAACAATCTCCTTATTGGAACATTGAACGAGCCCGCATAGGATTGTCGAGAAATATCAATGTAGAATTGATTGTAAACGGGCAATCAGTCGAAAAGCAACAAATTACAGCAGATGGAAAATGGCAGAATCTGAAATTCAATTATAAGGTACAAAAGTCGTCATGGATAGCTGTTCGTATAAATTCAAGTTCCCATACCAATCCTGTTTTTGTTATTGTTGATGGCAAACCAATTGTCGAACAAAAAAGCGCAGTATGGTGCCGGGATGCTGTTGATAAATGCTGGAATACAAAAAGTCCCGCCATTCGAAAAGAGGAACTGGAAGCAGCGAAAATGGCTTACGACCATGCACGAAAAGCATACGAAAGAATAATACTTAATGTTGAGGGGAACACGAAATAGGGCAACAGGTTTATAGGTACGTAAGCGAACAAATGATAAATATTTTTATAGGAGCCTTCTCCTTTGCCAATAAGTTTGACCTTCCTATTTATATCCCATTGCCTGTAAACGAAACAACTCGGCATATCTGCCATTATTATCTAATAATTCTTCGTGGCTTCCCATCTCCAGTAACTCTCCCTTATCCATTACTAATATTCTGTCGGCCATACGTACGGTAGAAAACCGGTGCGATATAAGTACTGCTGTTTTTCCTTTAGTTAATTCTGAAAAGCGTTGGAATACTTCATATTCAGCCCTGGCATCTAAGGCCGCTGTAGGTTCATCTAAAATCAATAGTTGAGCATCCCGCATATAAGCCCTTGCAAGAGCAATCTTTTGCCATTCACCACCCGATAACTCCACGCCTTTATTGAAACGTTTACCTAATTGCTGGCTATACTTTCCAGCTAATTTTTCAACTACTGTATCTGCAAGGCTTTGCTTTGCAGATGAAATAATGAGAGCAGTATTTTCCTGTTCATCAATATCGCCGACAGCAATGTTATTTGAAACAGTCATCTGGTAGCGCAGATAGTCCTGAAAAATCACACCTATGTTCTTACGAAGATCTGCTATATTATATTCCTTTAAGTCATACCCGTCGAGGAGTATGCGACCTTCAGTAGGATCATATAGTCTTGCCAACAGTTTTACCAGGGTTGTTTTTCCTGCTCCATTTTCTCCTACTAACGCAAGCTTTTCCCCTGTGCGTAATGTAAAGTTTAGGTTGCGATTAGCCCAACGATCAGCATTAGAATATTTAAATCCTACATTCTCAAACGTGAACCCTGATCTTATAGGTTTTGGAAAAGGTTTGGGATGAAGTGATGATGTAATTTTTGGTTTAATATCAAAAAAATCGAAGAAGTCGCGCAGATAAATAGCGCCCTGGGATAAAGAAGTAAAACGTGATAATATGCCTTCTAACAGGCCTCTCAATTGCCGGAATGATCCGGCAAGAAAGGTTACACCTCCGATAGATAATGACCCGGAGGTTGCTTTAAAAATAATAAAGATATAAGCTCCATAATAACCGATGCTTCCAATAATAGAAAACAAAAGTCCCCATGCTGATCTTCTCTTTGCCAATCGTTTATTATCACTGTAGAATTGGTTGGATAATAGGGTGAAGCGATTGATGAAGAAATGAGACAAATCAAAAATCTTTACTTCCTTAGCCGTTTCATCAGAGGCACCTACATAACGAATATAATCTAACTCTCTTCGTTCAGGTGTTTGTCTTCTTGTTAATGCATATGATTTATCATTAAAATATGCTTCGCCTAAAAAGGCAGGAACTACAGCAACAAATAAAAGAAATATTAACCAGGGATTAAAGGAGACTAAACCAACTGCGAGAAAACCGATTGTAATAAAATCCTGAAGCTGGCTTAGTACCTGTGAAAGCAATATGGTTCTCCCAACTGTCTGTTGCCGGGCACGTTCTAATTTATCGTAAAAGGTAGAATCTTCAAATTGATCAAGGTCTAATGAAGCAGCGTGTTGCATGATCCTGATGGAAGTTCTATTCGAGAAAAGATCGCCTAACATGCTATCCAAAAGAATGATAGCCCTGTTTAATGCATCAGAAAAAATAGCCAAAGCAAATTCTAACGCCACTAACTTCCATAAATAATCAAGAGATGAGTTGCCACTCTTTTGACTGATCATTACAATCTGGTCTATTATCAATTTTCCCACATATAGTACTGCTAAGGGTATAGCAGACCTTAAAATTCGAAGTATACTGTTACTGATTGTTAAGAATGGACTGGTTTGATATACGAGGTTAAAAAATGCAGGAAGATTGCGGAGAGACGAAAGCCGGTCCTTCATTGTTACCTGATCCTGTGCATTTGATCCCATCCCATTATTTATAGTCCCATTATTTCTGATAAGACGGCTCCACCAATTCATTCGCCTAAATTAGCAAATAGATAATAAGCATTGTTTTTTAAAACAGATACTGTTGACGTTGGGTGTGCGAAACATCAAACCATCGACCCTAATATTAATGGAGTCGCCTTTAATATTCTATTTTTAAAATGAAGGAACGTGCAGGTAAGAACTTAAGAAATCCTCAACTTATTATGAAAGCAATGCGTCAAAGGAAAAAGACTGACATAAAAAACGTGAACTAGCACACGAAGAAAAATGAACAGCATATTTTACTCTGCCACAGGTATTGATTTTTATTTCCAGCAAGCAATAATAATGGCAGCAATAATATTTCCAAGAAGTTGGTAGCCACCATTAATAAAATATAATCCTGTTGGTTTTTTTTCGTAAAGCATATTTATAGCCATAGAGGTAAAGGCAAAACAAAGGCCTGTAAGCAATCCCAAATGAAAACCTTCTGCCAGGCCATGTACCCCAATAATTTCAGTAAGTATAGCAATCCCGGCACTCGTAATTAACATCATGATAAAAGAGCCAAACATAATTGCTGCAACACCTTTTTTCATATTCGGGTCACTCATATCTATCCTTGAATACTCTATCCATTTTTTCTTAAACAAGAAGGAATACCACAAGGCACCAAGCATAAAGTAACCTACGGTCCCCACCAATACTGCTATCCAGTTAATGCTGCTGAAAATGTGCATAATAAGATGTTTGGTTATTAATGTTTCGGTTCAAAATACAATCTCTTTTTTCTATTTGCAATAGTTAATTAAAGAAGAAGGATTGTCGATTGAATTATCAGGAGGAGTAATTGTTAAGGAAGCTTGTATGAAAATTATGAATCTTTATTTGTTGTGGCAGAATTATTAGTCGTGAAAAAACAGTATTTCTTTAGAGTGTTAAAAATGCATTTGTCATTGCTGTTCTTTTCTTAAATTATCTAAACAACTTTTTTTACAGGCGAAGTCTACATGGTTTTTTATCTTTATTAAGCACTTTAAATAATAAATTATGAAAATACACATCAAGCCATTGACAACTATATTTTTAAGCACAGCAGCGATAGTTTTGCTTTGTTCTCTTAAGGCAATTAAGGCAGACACTAAAGATATTGTAGGTGCATGGGGGTATGGCCCATCAGAAAAACGCACAGTTATGATTAATACTGACAAGGTTTTTTCAATAGCAACATACGACATGGCAGGTAAAAAATTTATAAGTTCTTCTGGTGGCACATGGAGGCTGGAGGGTAATAAGCTAATTAAAAATATTGAGTGGAACTCTAACGATAGCTTGCAAGTTGGTAAAGAAATAACTGAGGATGTGCAAATAGCCAACGGAAAGCTGGTAGTTAAACAGAACAATGAAACATGGAACCGGTTGGATGATGGTAAACCAGGGCAACTAATGGGAGCATGGGTTATCACAGGAAATTTTTCCGATGACAAAGTATCTAAGAGACCCAATCCATTTTTTCCAAGAAGAACTATGAAGATTCTTTCGGGTAAATATTTTCACTGGATTGCTTATAATGTAGCTACTAAAACTTTTATGAATGCTGGAGGAGGAACCTATACCACAGATAATGGAAAGTACACCGAGAATATTGAGTTCTTCACAAAAACTTCGGAGAGCGTAGGCAAAAGCCTCACTTTTGATTACTCATTCGTTAATGGTGACTGGCGTCATAAAGGACAAAAATCTACAGGTGGTGCTATGGATGAATGTTGGTCGAAGCGGGAAACATTGGAGAAATAAGCATTAGTTAATATTGGATGATACAAAGACGAATAGGAGTATAGATGTATGAGTTATTTTTCCTGCAAAGATGCAATAACATAAAGTTCTTCCTGACGTCTTTTGCTTATGCTTTTTTATCGTCTTTGCCTGAAGCTATTTAGCTAAACAACATTGACCTTTAGGGTGAAAGCAAACTGCATAAAAGCCCGTCAAAAGAATTTGAGACCCCTTCATTATAACCGTTTTGCTTTTCAATGAAACTTGCATTTTATCATAAATTATTTGTCTGTTACGACTGTTGATTACACCCAATTAATTATTTGTTGTTGTTCAATCAAGCTTACTATTAACGGGGGGCTTTCCCTTAATTTTGATTATTCATAATAAAAGCCGCTACCCTTATAGCAAAACCTCCCATATACTATGAAAGTACTATTGCCTGTTTTGTTTTTCTTATCGTGTTTTGTTTCCGGTGCTCAGTATGCAGATGCTCAAAACGCATATAATAATGCTTCTTCAAAACTTGTATCTGCTGTGTTGCCTGCTACTTATGCTGAATATGCTCTTAAAGCAAATTCAGTTAAAAAATTGTATCAGCGAAATTCGGGGATGATCATTGGCTTACAAAAGGGCAGGTCTACAGCCATTGAACTTGGCGGTGAATTTCATTGGCGAAAAATGAGTGTTTTTAATAAGCCTCATATTATTGGCGCCACCGCTAATATTGAATATAATTTTAGTGAGCATATAATTGGATACAAAGCAGGCATGTGGTGGAAAAGAGGCCGGGTGAATTTGACGTATGGAGGCAACGTAAGCTATTACGATAATTTTAAGGGGTCAAGCAGGTATGGTATTGGTCCTTCAATAGGCTTTAGGTTAGTTGGTTTTCATTTTATAACTGGTTATACTTTTTTAACCAGCGATAAGGGCACCGAAAAAGAAACTCCTATGCAGGTAAATACTTTGTACACTTCGCTCAGGTATTATTTTCCTGTGGAAAATAAATTTACCTGGGACAGAAAAACGATGAAGAAAAAGAGGGAGAGGAGAAAGGAGCGGGCTAAGAAGAAAGAAGAACGGCAAAGCGGAGAAAGGGGCATTAAAAAGTTGTTGAATATTGGCCCTGCTAACAAGGAAAAGAAAAAAGAACCGGAAGAAGGAGAGAAAAAAGGACTGCGGAAAATTTTTAATTTAGATGGACAAAACAAAAAGAGTGATTAGAATAGTGCTACTTAAACTCTGTAATCGTAATTACTTCTCCGCAAAACGAATATTCATTTACATCGTTACTGCTTACAATAATTGTTCTTCCCTTTCCATAACCGGTTATTAAATTATGGTATAATTCATAACCGGCAGCGTCAAGATTTGTGCAAGGTTCATCAAGCAGAAGCAGGGGAACATCCGAAAAAATGGCTTGTGCAAGTTTTATCCTTTGCTTCATTCCAGAAGAAAAATAGCGTATTTGTTTGTTGGCAGCTTTTTCAAGACCAATCAGTCTGATGATCTCTTTAATTGAAATATCTGGTAATAACTTTTTGAACTGATGGTGAAAATGAAGGAACTCAATTGCGGTCATTTCTTCAATTACCTCTAAGTAAGGTGCGGCAATGGAAATACTTTTAAACACATCGTCAGCATCAATGGAAGTTTTGTTTTTGTGCCATGCAATTGTTCCTTCGCTCTGCGCCATACCTGCGCTTATTATTTGCAGCAAAGTACTTTTGCCGCTTCCATTGGGGCCTGTTATTGCGTAAGATTGACCGGGTAAAAATTCATATGTAAGGTGGCGGAATATCCAATCCCTGTTAAATCTCTTACCGGTATCAGAAAGGGTTATCCTCATCATTTGTTTTGGACGGGCGCTTAATTATTCCGCTTTTTGAGCTTCGGACAAATCGTAAAATACTATCCCTTTCAGCAGAAG